>JARRLI010000199.1:0-6337 GCA_037387145.1 Robiginitalea sp.
TATTGATCCATCGGCTATTAACTGATTGATATTCAAAGTATCAGTAACCAGATCATTAATTAACTTGCTTCTGTAAGCATCTGCTGAAATCTTTGTTTTTCTGTCTTCATTCCAGGAGCCTACCTGCAACGCAATCAAAATCCCAATCACCACCAGCAATATCTCCCCAACTGCATACAGCAGGTATTTGCTGAACTTATTGTCAATTAAAAGGCGTTGGCGTATTTGACGGAAGAATCTAATCATTTGTCAATTTCTGAATTTAATTGAACGATGGCTTTTTCAATAGTGGGAATGAATAATTTTATTCTTCTTCCGGCTTGTCTCCCCCGAAAATTGACACCAGCCAAAATTTGAAGAAAGCCTTGTCTTTGAAATAAATCAATTGGGACATTTTTCCACCCCACTGAATTGTACCCTCTAGAATCATGAATATACCGATCGCCTAACAGAACTAACATGGAGTCAATGTTGTTCTTATGGTTGATAGTTATTTGTAAAATGGATTTTTCAAGTCTGGGAAATTCAAAATCATAGAGGTCAGAAAGTAGGATACGAATACTATCGTTGGACACTTTATCCATCCCAGATGATTTTAGTGCCTCATAGGGTCCGGCGTTATATTGATAACTTATGTTTTCGTTCAAGTCAAAAATCTTTGGCAGCAGACTATCATTGAAGTTTTGATCATTCTTGCTTAAATCCATGAAAAATTCAGAGGTGGTTCTCAGGTTGTATAAGACCTCTTCCATCTCTTCAAAATACAACTTATCAGCAACCAACGCATTCCTGATTTCTGTAAGCATTTTAACCTCATACGACCTGTCGAGCTTGTTTTGGTTATAAGTATTTATTTGTAGCGCAATAAGAATACCTATCACTACCAACAGAATCTCCCCCACCGCATACAGCAGGTATTTGCTGAACTTATTGTCAATTAAAAGGCGTTGGCGTATTTGACGGAAGAAGCGGAGCATTTGTAAATTTTCTTGCTGTTAAGGTCAATTTAGTGAATTAATTGAAACAACGAAGACCATCAGATTCCGGTATCAGGATGATACCGGAATTCTATATTAAGATCGTTCGGAAATATGTTATGAGGAGATGCAGCGGATTGGTGCAATTCGTCTGCGATGTCGGGCTGGGATATCTATGCCTGGGACAACCCAGCCCCACCCTGTCAGGCGGTGAGGCCCAGCGCATTAAACTGGCAAACTACCTGAAGGCGGGAACAGCGGCATCTTCTACCATGTGAAAGAAGGCTATAAAAGCGTGCCTGAGGTGGCACCGGAATACCAGCTCATCGACGAGGAGAATTACGCCCGTATACACGACATTTCAGAATACAACCTTTCTTTAGGCTATACGGAGAATCCCGGAGAACTCAAGCCCCTGCAATCCACCGCAGCAGACTACGCCATGCACCCGCCGGACCCTGGTAAGACCCTGCATCCGGTGGGCGAATGGAACGCATCCCGGATTGTCTTTACCCCTGAACGGGTGGAGCACTGGTTGAACGGGGAAAAGGTTGTCTCTTTTGTCCCCTGGGACGCTGAATGGGAAGCGAAAAAAGCCTCTGATAAGTGGAAGCTCTACCCGGATTACGGAAAACATAAAACGGGCTATATCGCCCTGCAGGATCATTCGAGCCCGATCTGGTTCCGGAATATCAAAATCAAAAAATTATAATTGCCCAACTGTGGGCATTACCTTTTGGCTACTTTTTGCCAAATTATCACTAATATTAAGAATGACGGAAAACAGCTTTGACGCCATTGTTATAGGTTCCGGGATCTCCGGTGGCTGGGCAGCCAAAGAATTGTGCGAGCAGGGCCTGAAGACCCTGGTCCTGGAGCGGGGCCGCAACATTGAGCACCTGAAGGATTACCCTACCTGGGACAAACATCCCTGGGAATTTCCCCACGGGGGTCGGATGACCCGGGACTTCCGGAATGAAAATCCGTTGATCTCCAGGGCAGCAGGATTCGGGGAGGACACGGCTCATTTTTTCATCCGGGATGCCGACCACCCCTATGTGCAAAAGCGGCCGTTCGACTGGATCAGAGGCTATCAGGTGGGCGGGAGGTCCCTCATATGGGGACGTGCCTGCCAACGTTGGAGTCACCACGAATTCAGGGCCCCGGCCAAATTCGGATATGGCATTGGCTGGCCAATTGGCTACCGCGACATCGCCCCCTGGTATTCACACGTCGAAAAATTCATCGGGGTATGCGGGAACCGGGACGGAATAGAGGCCATGCCGGACGGGGAATTCCTCCCGCCCTTTGAACTCAACTGCGTGGAGCGGCATCTCAAAGACGTGCTCCGGGAGCAATTTGGCAGGCATTTGGTGCAGGGGCGCTGGGCGCAGCTGAGCCAGCCGGAACCCATTCACCTGGAACAGGGAAGGGGGCAATGTCAGTGCCGGAACTTATGCATGCGGGGGTGCCCTTACGGCGGCTATTTCAGTTCAGTGACCTCTACCCTGCCCTGGGCGGCAAAGACCGGCAATCTCACGGTAAGGCCCAATTCGGTCGTACATTCCATCGAATTTGACCCCGCCACGGGCAAGGCTTCCGGGGTGAAGGTAATCGACACGGAAACAAAGGAGGAAACTCTGATCAATACCCGTATTATTTTCCTGAATGCCTCAGCCCTGAACACAAACCTTATCCTTCTCAACTCCAGGTCCGACCGTTTTCCAAACGGGTTGGGCAACGACAATGGGCTGCTTGGTAAATACATCGGTTTCCACCTCTACCGGGGGAAAGCCAACGGGAAGATCGCCGGGTTTGAAGACAAATACATCTATGGCAGGAACCCTACGGAGTGTATTATCGCCAACTATCGTAACCTGGGGGCACAGGACACCGATTTCCACGGGGGGTATACCATCTTTGCAGGTGGCTACCGCCTGCGGAGGGAGGCCGGACCGGAAGACCGGCCGCGCCTGGGTACAGCCTTCAAGGAAAAACTGTCAGAGGCCGGGGACTGGAATATTTACATGTACATGCAGGGCGAAACACTCCCGAAGGTCAGCAATCAGGTGTACCTGAGCGAGACCGAAAAAGATCCGTGGGGCATCCCCCAGCTGGTCACCGATGTGGGCTATGACGAAAACGAGGACAAGATGGTGACCGATTTTTTGAGGGAAAGCCGCCGGATGCTTGAACAGGCCGGGTGTACGGATATCCGGACAGAAGACAACAGGCAGCCCCCCGGGCTGGACATCCACGAGATGGGCGGAGTGCGCATGGGCCACGACCCGGAAACCTCCCTTTTGAATAGCTATAACCAGCTGCATGCCTGCAGGAATGTATTTGTCACGGACGGGGCCTGCATGACAAGTACAGGCAACCAAAGCCCGTCCATCCTGTATATGGCACTGACGGCCCGGGCGGCAACCTATGCAGCTGAACAAGTAAAGAATGGATTAATCTGAACACGCGTTTTATGAGCAAAAAAGTCGGGGTTGGCCTGATCGGTTCCCAATTTATAACGAGCATCCACGCCGAAGCGATCGGCCGCGTACCGGATGCCACCCTGGTGGGCGTCATGTCCCCCACCCAGGGACATGCAAAGGATTTTGCCCAAAAACACGGGATCCCGAACCACTTCACCAGGCTGGAGGACCTGCTTGCCCTCAAAGAGGTAGACATGGTGGTTGTGGGCGCCCCCAATCACCTGCATTGCGAAATAACCTGCCAGGCTGCGGAAGCGGGCAAACACGTCGTGGTGGAGAAGCCCCTGGCCATGAACCTCGAAGAGGCAGACCGCATGATTGAAACCTGCCGGAAGGCAGGGGTCAAGCTGATGTATGCCGAAGAACTCTGCTTTACGCCCAAATACGTCCGCTTGAAATCCCTGCTGGATGAAGGGGCCCTGGGCAAGCCGGTATTGTTTAAACAATCCGAAAAACACGACGGGCCGCATGCCGACCATTTCTGGGATGTAGAACGGTCTGGGGGCGGGGTTACCATGGACATGGGATGTCATGCGTTCCAGTTTTTCCGCTGGCTTAACGGGAATAATCCGGTGAAATCCGTGTATGCCCAAATGACCACCAGTGTCCATACGGACAAAACCAGGGGAGACGACAATGCGCTGATCATCCTGGAATTTGAGAACGGGGTCATCGCCCTGGCCGAGGAGAGCTGGACCAAGTTGGGAGGCATGGACGACCAGGCCGAGATCCACGGTTCTGAGGGGGTTGCCTATGCAGACGTACTGCAGGGCAACTCCATCCAGACCTATAGTACCCGGGGGATCGGATATGCCGTGGAAAAAGCCGGGAACACCGTGGGTTGGAGCTTTACCATGTACGAAGAGATCTGGAACTACGGATTCCCTCAGGAATTCGAGCATTTTGTGGACTGCGTGCTCCACGACCGGGAGCCGCTGGTAACCGGGGAAGACGGCAAGGCCGTCCTGGAGATCATCTACGCTGCCTACCAGTCGGCAGGTACGGGGCAGAAAGTGTATTTACCCTTTAAGCCGGATGCCGACAAACCGTATAAACTCTGGAAAAAATAACCTATGGAAAGACGCGAGGCACTGATGTTGACTTCTTCCCTGCTGGGGGTTACCCTGGTTGGCACCTCCGTATTCCTCCGGTGCAGGGGAAGCACAGGTCGGCACGTTTATGCAGGCCATCGTATCGGATTGCTATACCGGGGAGGAAGAATCCGTATTCGTCAGCGGGCTGCGAAAAATGGAGGAGCAACTCAGGGTATTGTATGGCAAATCGTTCACGGAGCTGGATAAGGGGGAGCAGCTCAAAGTCCTCACCGAATACGACGCAAGGGCCCGTGAATTTGAAAAACAGGAAATACCCTATTTTTATTCTATGGTGTTGCAACTTGCCATTTGGGGGTATTTTATTTCAGAGCCAGGCGCAACAAAAGCACTGCGATACAACCCCAACCCGGGCCGCTTCGAGGGATGTGTCCCCTACCGGGAAGGAGATAAAGCCTGGGCCTGATGGAATTCCACTATTTTGAGGATTACCCTGCCATGAGCGAAGCTGCCGCACTGGTCTTTACAAAGGCTACGGCGAGCAGGGATACCCCGGTGGCCTGCCTGGCCACCGGGGGGTCACCTTTGGGAATGTACCGGCACCTGGCTGCATCCGGGGCGGACTACAGCGGGCTCACGATCATCAAGCTCGACGAATGGCTGGGCCTGCCCATGGACCACCCCGCAACCTGCGAATACTACCTGCACAGAGAGGTACTGGAACCCCTGGGGATCCCCCCGGAAAGGTATGTCCGGTTCCATTCATCCCCACAAGATCCGGATGCAGAAGCAGCACGCCTGAATTCGGAACTGGCCCGTATTCCCCCGCCAGACATCTGTGTTCTGGGCCTGGGACGGAATGGGCACATTGGGCTCAATGAGCCGGCCCCTTTATTAAAACCCTTTTGCCACCGGGCCCGGCTGGAGGAAAGTTCTCGGGGGCATGCCATGCTCAGAAAAGAACGGGCAGACGCAACAGAGGGCCTTACCCTGGGAATGGCTGATATCCTGAAGGCAGCGCGGATCTTGCTGCTGGTATCCGGGGAGGAGAAAAAACAAGCTTTTGAGCGGCTATGCCAGCCCGG
This sequence comes from Robiginitalea sp., assembly GCA_037387145.1. Taxonomy (GTDB): domain Bacteria; phylum Bacteroidota; class Bacteroidia; order Flavobacteriales; family Flavobacteriaceae; genus Robiginitalea. The sequence goes on from JARRLI010000199.1 coordinate 5,601, forward strand.
TGTTTCGAACCAGCTCCCGGCCTCAATGCTCTGGCTGCACCCAAGGGTCGAGGTTCTGGTGGATTGCCATAGTACGGGGATCCCACGGCCATCTATGGATTAGTACAACGGGAATCCCATCACCCTCAGTTTCCACAATAAATGGGAATGCGTGATATTTTGTGCAGCTATCGCAAGAGCAATTAAAAAATTGCAGCACTCAGCAATGCAAAAGTTGAAGCCCCCCTGTTTTTAGCCCTTAATCCTCAATGGTAAAAATGCCAGTCATGGAGGCATGGAATTCACAGTTATAAAATAAAGTGTCCGGCGCGTCTGCAGGAACCTCGAAAGTGATGGTGCCAGATTCAGTTCCATTGTTGGTTACCCCATCATTGTAGGCATTCGTGTCCGAGGTACCCTGTACGCTGTTAATAAAGAAAGGGTGGCCCGGGGCATTTATTCTAAAGGTATATCTGGAACCTCTCTTCAAGGTAATGTTAGGGTTTTCTTCATCGGTAAGATCATCGCTGTTAAAGACATACGAGCTGGCCCCGATGTTCGTTACATCGAACTCCAAGGAAGATGTATTTACCTGGTCGGGGCTGGGTTCTGTTGTTGAGGCATCCTGAATGGACGTCTCGTTGGTACTGCCATAATCTGAATTGGAATCTGAGCTGCACGCTTGCAATACGATTGTGATAACCAGCAGGCAAACTGCGAGATGGGCGGATTTTAGAATTTCCATAGTTCCTTTTTTT
>JARRLI010000200.1:0-10569 GCA_037387145.1 Robiginitalea sp.
AGATCTTCCGCAGATAACTGGTAGTACACATCTTTTGAGGTAATGCCGTATTTGTCTAACGAAATCGTTTTCGTATTGAGTGTAGATGAGCCCATCAATTCCAAGATTTATAATACAAAAGTATCCAAAATTAAAGGTAAAGGAAGGGGTGAGAGGTATAACTTAGTTCAAACCCGTCAAAATACGATGAAGTATCAAAACCCATCCACTTATCAACAGCAAGCCGCCCACCGGAGTAATCCATCCGAACGTGCTAAAATCCATTCCGGCCAATGGCCCGATGGTAAGCCCGTAAATCGAGAAGGAAAAACAGAAAACTCCTGCAAGAACCAGATAGAACACGATCTTCTTAGCCCGCTCCTCCAACGACCGGGTACTTCCCAGAAACAGCAGGAAAAGAGCATGGTACATTTGGTATGCCACCCCTGTACGGTAACTCTCCAAAGCCGAAGGTGCTAAATGTTCTTTCAGCGCATGGGCGCCAAGTGCCCCCAGGATTACCGCCAGTATCCCGAAAATAGCGCCCCAGGCCATAATAGATTTGTTCATAATTCCACCGTCATATCTTATTGCAAATGTAACATTTTGATACCTTAGCAGGGCATAACACTAACTTCAAAGACACCACCATGAGCCGACGCATCCTGGTAGTAGGCGCGGGAAAATCCACTTCATATCTTCTGGACTATTTCCTGGAACACGCTCAATCTGAAAACCTGGAGATCATCATCGCCGATAAAAATCCGGCCGGAGTACCTGAAGCCCTTCACAAACATCCCAATTGCAAAGTCCTGGAGCTGGACATCGCCGATGTTCAGGCTCGCAGAGCCCAGGTTACCTCTGCAGACATCATAGTTTCCATGCTTCCCCCAAGCCTTCATCTGGCAGTAGCCAAGGACTGCCTTGAATTTGGCAAAAACCTGGTAACGGCATCCTACATCAGCGAAGAAATGCGCGAGCTGGGACCGGAGGTACGCAAAAAAGGACTCGTCTTTATGAATGAAATCGGACTGGATCCGGGTATAGATCACATGAGTGCGATGCAGGTAATTGACCGTATTCGTGATGAAGGAGGAGAGATACTGCTTTTCGAGTCTTTCACCGGCGGATTGGTTGCCCCCGAAAGCGATACCAATCTATGGAACTATAAATTCACCTGGAACCCCCGCAATGTGGTATTGGCCGGCCGGGGGAAAACCGCAAAATTCCTGCAGGAGGGGACGTATAAATACATTCCATATCACAAGTTGTTCAGAAGAACTGAATTTCTTGAAATCGAAGGCTACGGCACCTTCGAGGTTTATGCCAACCGGGATTCCCTCAATTATCGGGAAGCCTACGGACTTCAGAATGCGCTAACCCTTTACCGGGGCACAATGCGACGCGTTGGTTTTTCCAGAGCCTGGAACATCTTCGTGCAATTAGGGATGACAGATGACTCTTTTCAGATTGAAAATTCGGAGGGCATGTCATATCGTGATTTCACTAATTTATTTCTGCCCTATTCCCCTACAGATTCTGTAGAACTCAAATTGAGGCATTACCTCAAGATCGATCAGGACGACATCATCTGGGGAAAGCTCCTGGACATAAACCTTTTTGATGCCAATCGCAGGATTACCGTCAAAAACGGAACCCCTGCACAAATGCTTCAGGAAATTCTACAGCAAAGCTGGACCCTGGGCCCGGATGAGCGGGATATGATAGTGATGTACCACAAATTTGGGTACCAGCGGGATGGCAAAAAACACCAGCTGGATGCCAACATGGTCGTTCTGGGGGACTCAGCCAGGCATACGGCTATGGCGAAAACCGTAGGGCTGCCGGTAGCCATTGCAACCCTTTTGATACTCAATGGCCAAATAAAGACTCCGGGGGTACAAATCCCGATTCGAAAGGAAGTATACCAGCCGGTCCTTGCTAAGCTGGAACAGTATGGAATCAGTTTCCGGGAATACGAAGTTCCTTACCTTGGATACAACCCGGATACAGTGGGCGGTTAGGCCTGCAAATTATAGTATCTTTAAACATAAATCGCTGCGGGGTGAAATCGAATCAAAAAGACTTCCAGATTGATGGTATCGACAAGAAAATCCTTAGATTTCTCATGGAAGATGCGCGTACACCCATTCTTGAAATTGGCAGAAAAATAGGGATCTCGGGTGCGGCTATCCACCAACGTCTGCGAAAATTGGAAAAATCCGGTCTGCTGGCAGGTTCAAAATTCATCCTGGACCCGAAAGCGCTCGGATTTCCCGAACGGAAACCTTTATATCGCTGGATCAACAAATCGACCGTCAAATTCAAATATAGGCAGGGTCTTAATCCCTGCCTCCAAATACCTGCAGCCCCCAATAAACCAGATTTGCAAGGGCTCCTATGGCCGCTACCACATAGGTCCTGGCAGCCCATTTCAAGGCATCTTCGGCACCTTTATATTCTGTTGAAGTAACCATCCCCGTCCTTTTTAGCCAGGCAAGGGCGCGGTTGCTGGCATCATACTCTACGGGAAGGGTGACAAAACTGAACAGTGTTGCCAGGGCCATCATCCCAAGACCTGCCACAGCAATCCAATACCCCATACCGGCACCGGCAGCCGCTCCTAAAATAAGTCCTCCGAATACTAACCATGTAGACATGCCGGAAGTTATGCTCACAACCGGCACCAATTTGGACCTCATCGTAAGCCATTGATAGGATTTTGCATGTTGGACCGCGTGACCGCATTCATGTGCAGCTACCGCTGCTGCTGCTGCGTTGCGCTGGTGGTACACACCTTCGCTCAGGTTCACTGTTTTATTCTTTGGATTGTAGTGATCAGTAAGCATTCCCGGAGTGCTGACAACCTTTACATCATTAATGCCGTTGTCCGAAAGCATCTTCTTTGCAATTTCTGCCCCACTCATCCCATTCTGCAAGCGCACTTTCGAGTAGTGCCGGAATTTACTTTTGAGCCGGGAGCTGACCAACATGCTTATGAGGGCTATACCTCCAAGTAAAATATAATATCCTGTAATTCCCATTTTAAATTTTTTGACTGCTAAATTTACCTAAAAAGCAGCAAAAAACCGGCCATAGCTGCTCCAGGGTAGTTTAAAGTTTTGTTAACTGAAAAGCTGTCAGTTTGCGGGTTGCCTATGCCATGACGGGTTTCATAGGGCCGAAAGCCTCCAGAATTTCTTCGTAGACGATTTCACCCCCGACAATATTCAGACCCTTTTGCAGGGACAGATCTGTGGAACAGGCCTTTTCCCAACCTAGATTTGCCAACTTCAAGACGTATGGAAGCGTAACATTGGTCAGGGCAAGTGTAGAGGTATAAGGGACGGCTCCTGGCATATTCGCTACACAGTAGTGCACCACGTCATCGATTATGAAGATCGGATCCTCATGCGTCGTGGGACGGCTGGTTTCCACACACCCCCCCTGGTCTACAGCCACATCTACAATGACAGCTCCGGGATGCATGGTCTTGAGCATATCGCGGGTAATCAGCTTTGGGGCCCGGGCTCCTTTAAGAAGGACCCCACCTACAATAAGGTCATGGGACCTAATGTGCTTTCGGATGTTGTATTCATTGGAAAACTCCGTAATCACATGGCTGGGCATTACATCATTGACATAGCGCAACCGCTTCATATTTACATCCAACATGGTTACCTGTGCTCCAAGGCCTGCAGCCATTTTGGCAGCCTGTATACCCACCGTTCCGGCGCCGAGCACAAGCACCCTTCCCGGAGGTACGCCGGGTACGCCTCCCAGTAATACTCCCCTTCCCTTAACCGGTTTTTCAAGATATTTGGCTCCCTGCTGAATAGCCATCCTTCCTGCCACCTCTGACATAGGTGTCAACAGGGGAAGTGTTCCGTCAGGATCCTCAACTGTTTCATATGCAATGCAAATCGCCCTGCTGTCGACCATGGCCTGTGTGAGTTTCTCACTGGAGGCAAAATGGAAATAGGTAAAGATCACCTGTCCTTTTTGAACCAGGTTGTATTCTTCCTCTATCGGTTCTTTGACCTTAACAATCATATCACTTAAGGCGTATACCTGTCCGATGGTGTCCAGTATGGAAGCACCAACCTTCTTGTAATCTTCATCCGTAAATCCGCTGCCCAGGCCAGCTCCAGATTGTATATATACGGTATGCCCTTTATGGTTTAGTTCAAGCACCCCGGCAGGGGTCATCCCCACACGACTTTCATTATTCTTGATTTCCTTAGGAATTCCGATGATCATCAGTTAAGCTTTTTTGTTGGTTAATGACATTTCAAAAGTATACTTTTAAAAACTTTAATCAAGTTTATATAGGGGGTTAACTTTTTTTATTTATACTTTTTTTATCATGACCCCCTATTTTTTAGGGGGTCATGATGTGTTTTATTATATTTATTGAAATGTTGTTCGGCAGAAAAATGATACTTTTTATCCCTTAAGTGCCCGGTTTGGAGGTAAGGAGCGCTGTAGATATATTATTAGATAGAAAAACTTCTGGCCGGAGAGTGCCTGCAGAAACCCATTGTAAACTTCAGGACAAAGAAAATTTGTGATGGGTGTTTTCACACAACTACGTTGACGATCTTTCCGGGAACAACGATCACTTTCTTCGGTTCACGGCCTTCAAGCTGCCGTTGGGTATTCTCATGTTCGAGTACTGCTTTTTCAATTTCATCCCGGCTCAATTCCAGGGAGAGCGGGAGCGTAAATCTCATTTTCCCATTAAAGGAAACGGGATACTCCTTGGTACTCTCCACCAAATATTTCTCCTCGTATTTGGGGTAAGGTGCATAAGCCACGGTTTCTTCATGGCCCAGCTTGTTCCATAGCTCCTCTGCAATGTGTGGTGCGTACGGGGCAATCAAAATCGCAAGGGGTTCGAGAATAACCCTGGAATTGCATTTTTGTGCCGTGAGTTCATTAACGCAGATCATAAAGGTGGAGACCGAGGTATTGAATGAAAATTCCTCGATATCCTCGGCAACCTTCTTAATGGTTTTATGCAGGGTTTTAAGGTTTTCAGGGGTTGGATCGGCATCCAGCACCGCGAAGGACCTATCCGGGCCCTGGTGGTATAATTTCCAGAGTTTTTTCAAGAATCCGTGTACTCCGCTAAGCCCGGCAGTATTCCACGGTTTGGATTGCTCCAGGGGTCCCAGGAACATCTCATACAGGCGCAGGGAATCTGCTCCGTAGTCCTCGCAGATCTGATCGGGATTAACGACATTGTACCACCTCTTGGACATCTTTTCTACTTCACGACCAACAATGTACTTCCCTTCCTCCAGGATAAATTCCGCCGACTCAAACTCTGGCTGCCAACTCCGTAACCGATCCAGATCGAGTTCATCTGCACTGTTAACAAGGTTGACATCAACCCGGATTTCCTCTACGGATGCATCCCCAACCAGTCCTTTGCTGATGTACTGCTGGGTTCCGCTCTTTCTGTAAACGATGGCACTGGTGCCCAGGATCATACCCTGGTTTATAAGCTTGCGGGCATACTCATCCCCTGGAACCCAGCCTCGATCAAACATAAATTTCTGCCAAAACCTGGAGTACAAGAGGTGACCGGTGGCGTGCTCACTACCCCCAATATACAGGTCCACATCCTTCCAGTATCCTATAGCCTCCTCTGCAACCAGGAACTGATCATTGCGGGGGTCCATATACCGGTTGAAATACTGGGAACTTCCAGCCCAACCCGGCATGGTATTCAGGTCCAGCGCAATAATGGTTTTGCCTTCAATTCTTTCATTGGCTTGGCAGATACTTCTCTACTTCCGGCAGGGTGAGCGGCAGGCAGTGCTCGGGTATCAGCCGTGGCAAGCCCTCAGAATCGTAATAAACCGGGAAAGGTTCTCCCCAGTAGCGCTGACGAGAGAAAACCGCATCTCTGAGACGATAATTGATCTTCCCCTTTCCCTGTCCTTTCTGCTCCAGGGCATCGATAACCTTTCGGCTGGCTTCTTTTTGCCGGAGACCACTAATAAAATCTGAATTTGCAATGACCGCCGATTCTTTATCTTCAAAAGCTCCCTCCTCCAGGGATACATCCTTGAATATATTGGGAATGGGTATCCCAAAATGCCTGGCAAAATCATAATCGCGCTGGTCACCACAGGGTACCGACATTACGGCGCCTGTCCCATACCCTGCAAGCACGTAATCCCCTATCCAGATGGGCACGGGATCACCGGTGAAGGGATGTAAGGCATACGCCCCGGTAAAGACTCCCGAAATTGTTTTCACATCCGCCATCCGGTCCCGTTCGGAACGCCTCGAAGTCGCTTCTATGTAGGCTTCAACCGCATCCCTTTGATCCGGTGTCGTAATCCTGGAAACGAGATCATGTTCGGGGGCCAGAGTCATAAAACTCACTCCGAATACAGTGTCCGGGCGTGTAGTAAACACTTCGATTGGAAAGGATTCGCCCTGATGTGCTGAGGGCTTTGTGTGGAACACCACAGAAGCGCCTTCTGAACGTCCGATCCAGTTCTTCTGTAAGTCCTTAAGGGGCTGGGGCCAGTCAATTTGTTCCAGACCATCCAACAGCCTTTGTGAATAGGCAGTAATTCGCATACTCCATTGGGTCATCTTCTTCCGTATAACCGGGTGACCTCCCCGCTCAGAAACGCCGTTCACTATTTCATCATTCGCCAATACCGTTCCCAATGCCGGACACCAGTTTACTTCGGTATCGGCCAGGTAGGTAAGCCTGTATTTCAAAAGGATGTCTTGTTTTTCTGTATCCGTAAATCCCTTCCACTGGGTAGCTGTGAAATTTGGAGTATCCTCATCACAGGCAGCCTCCACATTCAGGTTCCCTCCTTTTTCAAAAGCACTGAGAAGGGTTTCCAAAGGCTCTGCCTTATCGGTTCCTTTATTATACCAGGAATTAAAAAGCTGCATAAATACCCACTGAGTCCAGCGGTAATACCTGGGGTCTGAAGTTCTCACTTCCCTGTCCCAATCGAACGAGAACCCCAACTGATCGAGCTGTTCCCGATAACGGCCAATATTAGCCGCAGTTGTAATGGCAGGATGCTGCCCGGTTTGAATCGCATATTGCTCTGCGGGCAACCCAAATGAATCATACCCCATGGGGTGTAGTACATTGTATCCCTGATGGCGCTTGAAACGGGCGTAGATATCACTGGCAATATATCCCAGGGGATGCCCTACATGGAGTCCGGCCCCTGAGGGATAGGGAAACATGTCCAGCACATAGAACTTGGGTTTATCCGAAGGGTACGCAGCCCGAAAGGTCTTGTTTTTGGACCAATACCGCTGCCATCTGCCCTCTATCTGCCTGAAATCATAATGCATGTTCCTGGGTAAAAAAATCGGGGCTGTAAGCCCCAGAGGTTATTTGATTACAAAAATAAGTGGAATCCATTTACTTTCCTATTTTTACATATCCTTAGTTATGTTATGAGCAAATCATTTGAACGCTATCAGAAGCGAAAACTCATATCTTCCTATTTCTCTGTCATTCTCAGTATTTCCCTGGTCCTTTTCCTGCTGGGAGTACTGGGTTTGCTGGTGCTGAACACCAACAAACTGGCAAATCATTTCAAGGAGGAGATCACACTGTCTGTATTCCTTAAAGATTCCGCCAAAGAGGTTGAAATTGGTGAGTTGCAGAAAAACCTCGTAATGGCAGATTATACAAAGTCAGCCGTGTTCGTTTCCAAAGAAGAGGCGGCAAGCGAACACAGTGAGGATATAGGAGAGGACTTTTTGGAATTCCTGGGATATAACCCCCTTAGGAACTCCATAGATGTGAACCTGAATGCCGCCTTTGTCAGCACCATCCAGGTAGACTCCATAGCACAGGATATCGAAACCAACAGTTTTGTGGAAGAAGTCAGCTATGATCGACCCACCCTTGATCTGCTGACCAAGAATGTTCGCCGGGTAGGGTTTGGCATATTGGTTGCTTCTGCCCTATTCACCCTCATTGCCGTGCTTCTGATCAACAGTTCCATACGGTTATCCATTTACTCCAAGCGGTTTATAATTAAGACCATGCAGATGGTTGGAGCGACCAAGGCATTTATCCGCAGGCCCTTTATCTGGACCAATATCAAACTCGGCATGATCGGAGCCATTATAGCGCTTTTCGCCCTGGCCGGATTACTGGTCTATCTCAACCGAAATTTTCCCCAACTCGGCCTCCTTCAGGACGCCCAGGTCCTGATAGTTGTTTTTGTCGGTGTCTTCATGGCTGGAGTTCTGATTTCTCTGGTCAGTACTTACTTTGCAACACAGCGATTCCTGAATCTGCGAACGGACGATTTATATTATTAACTTTGCATCATGAGCAAGAAAAACAAAGGGGCCACCCCTAAAAAGCCTGCACGGGAATTCATTTTTCAGCGAAGAAATTATTTGCTTATGTTCCTTGGCCTGGCATTCATTATCCTGGGATATTTCCTAATGTCCGGAGGAGGCAGTGAGGATCCGGAAGTATTCAGCGAGGACATATTCAATTTCCAAAGGATCAGACTGGCTCCAACCCTGGTACTTATCGGTCTTGGAATCCAGGTTTTCGCCATCCTCGCCAATCCAAACAAGAAGAAATCCCGTTAATTGGATATCATTGACGCCATTATTCTGGGGATTGTACAGGGGCTGACTGAATTCTTGCCGGTCTCCTCAAGCGGCCATCTGGAATTGGGAAAAGTTTTGCTGGGTGACACCTCCATTCCGGAAGAAAGCCTCATGTTTACCGTAGTGCTTCATTTTGCTACTGCCCTCAGTACGGTGGTCGTATACCGGAAAGATGTTTGGGAAATCCTCAGTGGCTTATTTGCCTTTCGTGACAATGAGGAATTGCGCTTTTCCCTCAAAATAATTTTATCCATGGTACCCCCTTCCGGAATTCCTTTATAATTGGTGTTGCCCAGGCAGTAGCCATGCTTCCTGGAATTTCCCGCAGTGGGGCCACAATTGCCACCTCAGTCCTGTTGGGAATCGACAAGCGTAAAGCGGCAAGATTTTCATTCTTAATGGTGGTCCCTCTCATCCTTGGGAAGATCGCCAAAGACCTTCTGAGCGGTGAACTGAATTTTCACAGTGATAATATGGCAGTGCTGGGAGCAGGTTTCGTTTCGGCTTTTATTGCCGGATTATTGGCCTGTACCTGGATGATACAATTGGTTCGCAACAGCAAGCTTACCTTTTTTGCAGTATATTGTTTAATAGTCGGCTGTATCGCAATTGTCGCAGGTCTTTGGTTTTGATCAATCGAATTAAATTGGGATCATCTTGGAATTGAACAAAGATGCTTTTCTGGAGGGGCAAACCCTACTGATCGACAAACCCTATGAATGGTCGTCCTTTCAAGCCCTAAATTCAATCAAATGGACACTAAAAAAGGCGTTTGGGCTAAAGAAGATCAAAGTGGGCCACGCAGGAACCCTGGACCCACTGGCAACGGGATTATTGCTGATCTGCACCGGTAAGCATACAAAAAAGATATCGGAGTTTCAGGCCATGGAGAAGGAATACTCCGGCACCTTTTTCATGGGTGCAACCACGCCTTCCTTTGACATGGAAACCGAAGTGGACAACACCTACCCCACGGATCATTTAACCGAAAGCCTTCTTCGTGAAACCACTCAATCCTTCCTGGGAGAAATCCATCAGAAGCCTCCGGTGTTCTCAGCCATCAAAATGAAAGGCAAACGCCTTTATGAATACGCGCGCAAAGGGGAATCCGTGGAAATCCCATCGAGAAAAATCCGTATTCACGAGTTTGAGCTTACACGGATTGAACTCCCTGAAGTTGACTTTCGGGTCGGGTGCAGCAAAGGTACTTACATTCGATCGCTGGCTCATGATTTTGGGAAGGCAGTGGGCTCGGGATCCTATCTTTCTGCATTGAAAAGAACCAAAATAGGGTCCTATAACGTAAATAATGCAGTAACACCCGAAGATTTCAGGGATTTATTCCGCAGATCCGGGTTCGACATCTAGTTCAGTAACCTGAATGGAGCCGTCCCGAAATAAAATAAATCCCCAAAAAAGTGGTTATAGTTTTATGAATCTGACCCGCAGTCAATTAGCGTTTCTGATCACGTTTTTCTCGATGAGTATCGTGGTGTTGACAATGTTCAACATTCGCCTGGGCGCCCGTATGGATGAGGAATACGTCATTGAAATGAGCCTGGCAGATGAAGAGCTGGAGGCCATGTTGGAGGAAATCGAAGAGCAGGAAAGACAGGCCGAAAGCGATCCTATAAAATCGCATATGGCCCTGAATGAAACGGCCAAACCAAGATACGGTGCGCCGGAACCACTGAAAACCCTCGATGAGATCCTGGCCGAACGAGCTGAATCAGAGGGGACTGAACCCCTGGATGATCTTAACTCAGATAAGTACAGCAGTTCTCTCAGGCAACTGACAGAAATGCGGGAGGAAAAGAAGGAACTGCTTGGGGAAAAAGAGGCTGACAAAAAGGAATACACCAATACGCTGAAGGACCGTCAGACCTCTATCAGTTATTCCCTGCTCAATCGCTCCCATTATGAGCTTCCTCCGCCTATTTACACCTGCATAGAAGG
>JARRLI010000201.1:0-2332 GCA_037387145.1 Robiginitalea sp.
TGGTCCCGATAGGTATTGTCTGCAATTCCCTCCACGCCTTTTTCGATAGTGCTGAGCAGGCGTTCGTGCTCCGTGATTCCCTGAAGGATCGATTGCACGAATATTAAATCAATTTGAAAATGAGCACCAAAAAATTAGTATCAACCTCAGATTACCTGCTGCCATCAAGCCTCGAAGGGCTTCATATGGAAAGCCGTCAGTGGCTCGATACCGTGGCGTTTTGGAAAGATGAAACAAAGTTCTTTGCCTCCGTGCTGAAGAAGCAACAGGAAGAGGTGCCCGAAGGTGCGGACTTTTCCGAAATGCTCAGGAATCTAGATCGTCTGCATGAAATGCTTTACGATTATTTCACTGATGAAATCATGGAGCACGAACGCCTGCTCAGCACTATCGAAAAAGGCGTGGAGGGAATTGCAGACAATACCTATCGGGACCAACATCGGCAACTAAAAGACAAAATGGAAGTATTCAACCAGGACTTTCGTAAATTCAAGATGATGGTCTTTGGGTATGCGAAGAAGTCATAAAGCTTCCCCCTGGTCCATCAGTCGGAAGTCTGTGAGAGCGCCAGGTATGCCTGCCGTGCAATCTCGAGTTCCTCATCTGTGGGAACCACCCAGATCTGCACCCTGGAATTCTTTGCATGTATATGTTGCATTCCCTCTGGAAGGCTTTCATTACGTGTGTGATCCATCTGAATACCCAGAAATTCCATCCCATCGCACACCATTTTGCGCAATTCACCTGAGTGTTCTCCAATACCTGCTGTAAAAATCAGAGCGTCCAGCCCATTCATGGCAGCTGCATACGCCCCGATGTATTTTTTGATTCTGTAGGCAGCCATATCCATAGCGAGGGCGCAGACAGCATCTCCCTGTACTGCACCCTGCTGTATATCACGAAAATCTGTATACCCGGTTAGCCCTAACATGCCACTTTCGTAGGTCAGTATCCTGTTTACCTCTTCGAGGGAATATCCGAGTTCCTGCACTAGGTGAAAAATAATGCCGTGGTCTATATCCCCGCTCCTCGAGCCCATAATAAGTCCGTTGGAAGGAGTAAACCCCAGGCTGTGGTCCAGGCTTTTTCCATCCCGTATAGCAGTGGCACTGCATCCATTGCCAAGGTGAAGACTTACTACGCAGGAGCCTTTCGAAAGCTTTGGGGCCACCTTGCTGTAAACATATTTATGGCTGGTGCCGTGGAACCCGTAAACCTGTATCCCGGAATCATCAAAAAACGAATTGGGGATGGCATATTTGCGGGCCTTCAGTGGGATGGTGCTATGAAAGGCCGTGTCGAAGACTGCCACCTGAACAGCCCCTGGAAACATGGATTCTGAAAGAAGTATCCCTTCAAGGTTGGGTGGGTTGTGCAGGGGCGCCAGGTGAGAGAGTTCCTCTATCTGGTTTTTGACGGTTGCATCTACAACTGTAGTGTTGTTAAAGCGCTCTCCCCCATGCACCACGCGGTGCCCGATCGCATCGAGCATCGTAGCGGTACCCAGGCCCCCGAAATCGGGATCCTCCAAAAGTTTTGCAATGCGCTCCAGGGCTCCTTTATGGGTAGTATTAACCAGCCGCTCTTCCCTGGTCTTCTCCAGGCCCTGCATTTTCAGCAAGGCTTTTTCAGTCCCCAGGCGTTCAGCCATGCCCTGGCAGAGGGAATGTTCCCCGGGCATTTCTATGAGCCGGAATTTTAGGGATGAACTCCCTGAATTCAAAACGAGTATCCTGCGTTGTTCTGCTTTGCCCATAGATACGATTACTGGTTCTGTGCCTGAATGGCGGTAATAACAACAGTACTGAATACATCTTCCTCCGTACACCCCCGGCTCAGATCGTTGACCGGTTTGTTCAATCCCTGGAGCACCGGTCCGATGGCCAGGGCCCCGGTCTCGCGCTGAACGGCTTTATAGGTATTATTTCCCGTGTTCAGGTCAGGGAAAACGAACACCGTGGCGCGCCCTGCCACCTCGGATTCCGGAAGTTTACTTCTACCCACTTCCAGGTCTACAGCAGCATCATACTGTATGGGGCCTTCCACTTTAAGGTCCGGGCGTTTCTCACGGACAAGGCGGGTCGCCTCCCGTACACGGTCGACATCCGCACCCTGCCCTGAACTCCCCGAAGAATAAGAGAGCATGGCAATCCGGGCTTCCAAGCCAAAGGCAGTGGCGGTATCCGCTGAAGTAATGGCAATTTCTGCCAATTGCTCCGCTGTGGGGTTTGGATTGATCGCACAATCCCCAAAGACCACTACCCGGTTCTGCAGAAGCATGAAGAAGACCGAGGACACCAGGGAAACACCGGGTTTGGTCTTAATAAACTGA
>JARRLI010000201.1:2353-5955 GCA_037387145.1 Robiginitalea sp.
CACCGGGTTTGGTCTTAATAAACTGAAGGGCAGGCCGGATCGTGTGTTGGGTGGTATGCATGGCGCCTGAAACCATACCGTCTGCATGGCCCAGATGTACCATCATTGTACCGTAATACGATACATCTTCCATAAGGTCGCGGGCCGTTGCAGGATCCATATTCTTATGTTTCCTGAGCTCATAGAGCGTATGGGCGTATTCCTGGAAGTTGTCAGAATTCCTCGGGTCAATGATCTGTACCCGCCCAAGATCAAAATCCAGGCCCAGCAACTGTATCTTCTGGATGATCTCTTCCCGGTTGCCCAGCAGGGTAATATCCACTGCCATGGCATTGACCAGGTCACGACTGGCCCTCAGGATCCGTTCATCCGTTCCCTCAGGCAAAACAATGCGTTTTTTCGAGGACCGCGCTTTATTCAACAGGTTGAACTGAAACATTCGCGGTGTAATTCCTTCAGCCTTGAAGGTTATCAGACGTTCGGCAAGTTCTCCCTCGGGAACGAACCTGGAAAAATCTTTGATGGAATACCGGATCTTCTGGTGATTCTCGGGATAAATCCTGGGGCGTACCGACCCAATCCTATTGGTGACGGAGTAGGTGCCATCTTCCGCAGAAATGATCGGCACTATTTCTGAAAGCCCCTCAATCAGCCGGATAATGGTATCCTCCGGGATCAGCCCTCCTGTAAGTACGATTCCCGAAACGGTGGGATAATTATTCGAAATGTTAGCCTGCAGGGCTCCCAATATGATATCTGCCCGGTCTCCGGGAGTGATCACGAGGGCGTCCTGCCCCATGTGCCCCAGGTAGTTGCGCAACTGCATGGCCCCCACCCCAAAATGCCCGGCCTGATTATCGAGATGTTCCTCCCCGAACAGCACCTTTCCCTGAATGGCGTCTGCGATCTCCCTGATACTGGGCTTTGCAAGATTTGAGTTCAAGGGGATTGCGCCCAGCAGCACACTTTCAGGCAGTTCAATTCTGAGGTTGTTTAAAACCTCATCCCTGTTTTTTTCCTGGACTTTGTTGGCCACTACCATGAGCACCTGAACCCCATTATCCGCAAAGGAATCACAGGCCAGGACAATGGAGTTCACAAACTCCTTCATGGTTTTACCCTGCCCGGTAGAAATTATCAGCGTAGGGATACCCAGATTCTTGGCGATGAGCACATTGAAATCCCATTCGATGATGGCCCCCTCCCCTTCAAAATCGGTACCCTCCACCAAAACAAAGTCGAAACGGCCTTCAATAGCCTTGAATTTGCCGATAATAGCATCCAGCACCTCGTCTTCCTGGTTGCGGCTATTCTTGAGTACTACCTCGCTTCGCGTACATGCATAGGTTTCCTCATATTCCATGGGGATACCGAAATAGGTCAGTACCGTTTCAATATGATTATCCTTTTCACCCTCCGGATAATCATTGATTATTGGCCTGAAATAGCCAACACGGGCCATTTTCCCAAGCAGCAGGTGCATAAGGCCCAGGGTAACAATGGACTTTCCGCTGTTGGCCTCCATGGTGGCGATATAAATGGCTTTATTCATGGGCGTTCCTTCAAAATACTCCCTGCAAAAGTAGCAGTTTCCCCAAGGATAGACCACTTTCAGACGCTTAAATTACAGGTTTAAAATCCCGCAGTATTTCTTGAAATCCCAGCCCTCGGACTGATACAAATCATTTCCATGACAGCAAAAGGGAAGTACCTTTAGTTTATTCTAAAAGTTTCCTTTAAAACCCTGTATGATGAAATCAATACTCTACGCCACCGATTATTCCATGGCTTCCGTAAGTGCCCTCAGGTATGCGAACACACTGAGCAAGCTGCTTAAAATGAGGCTCGTTTTGACACATGTATATGATCTGCCTACCGTGCTTGGAACCCAGCTTCAGGCTCCTTTCCCAGACCTCAGGAAAGACGCGACCCATCACGAAAAAAAGAAGCTGTCCGACTTTTATGAAACCTATGTAGGCGTAGATTCCGGCGAACCGGAAGAATTGGTTCTGGAACCTGTGGAAAACATGTCCGTTCTATCCGGGATAATTTCCAAGGCCACGGACTGGCATGCCCGCATGATCATTGTTGGCATGAAAGGAGAGAGTGCGCTGAAAGACCTGGTTATGGGAAGCACTGCCAAAAAACTTATCGACAAGGCCCCCTGCCCGGTACTTACCGTTCCGGCTGATCACCGCTTTGAGAAACTGACCGACCTGGTGTATGCCACAGACTTCGAAGTTGAGGACCTAAGGGCCCTTGAAAAAGTAGCTGAGATGGCCAAGGTATGGAATGCTCAGATTCGGGTGGTGCACGTGACCAAAGACAAGGAATACGCCGGCAAGTCCCAGATGGAATGGTTCAAAGAGATGGTTACCCAGAAGATAGACTATGACAGGATCCATTTCGAAGTCCTGAAGTCCGACAACATAATTCACTCCCTGGAGGATTATTCCGAAAGTTATCATGCGGGAATGATCGCCATGCTGGAGCGTATCCAGAAAGGAGCTGCAAAAACATTCTTCCGTCAGGACATGGTCAAGAAAATGGCGTCTAGAAACCGCCTGCCCTTGCTAAGTTTCAACGAGCGAAACCTGCAAACCATATTCTTCTGAACGGTTTATTACAGGAATTGAGGTAGTATTAAAAGTGGTACATGTGAATCAAGTGCGATTCGCTTTACCACTTTTTCTCTTGTCAGGTTTTCAAAGAATCCATGTTTGTGCTGCATCAGCGCCAACAAGTCCGTCCGTATTGAATCACCGTATCCGACAATGGACTCCGCCACATGTTTTTCCAGAGGTATTTCCGCATAGCGGACATCAAGACCTGTCAACCTTGTTTCCAACAGCTTGCGGTTGGACTCCTGTGTTGGATTCAGTTTAAACTCCCTGGCAACATAGGCCACATGGAGTGTGGCTTTCCATTCCCTGACCAAATCGATGAGTGGTTGTAGCTCAAAGGGTTCGTAATAATGCAGATAATCCGTAGGGAATACCACATGATGCAATCGCTGAAAATCGAAGGACTCAGGAACCGCCAGAACAGGCTTATTCCTGATATGCCTGAGTATGCGAACGGTATTGCTGCCCAAAAGGATACGTTCTGCCCCGGTAGCCCCCTGCGTACCCATAATGATCATATCCACCGAATCTTTTTTCAGGCATTTGCGTACCTGGCTAAGGAGGTCTCCGTATCTCACTATGGTCAGGAATTCATGCCTGGGATTCTTGTGATGTTCATCCAGGTACTCCAGAATCTCCTTCATTTTTGCCTTGGAAGCTTCCTCCAACGACTCATATATCTTGCCCATAGGGCGTTCCCCCTGGTCTCCCACCAAATTGGGAAGGTCCAGTTCATAGGAATGCAAAAGAAGGAACCTGCACTGCTGTTCATAGAATAATTTCAAGGCCGTGAACAGTGCATTCCAGGCATTATCAGAAAAATCGGTGGGTATCAGGATTGTTTTCATCACAAATGCTATTGATTTGATTCAGAAGAATCCGGGACCACTACAAATGGAATTTGCACATGGAATCCGATCTGATCGATATTCTGACGGACTATCAGTCTCTCAAAGAAAGAATGCCTTCGGTTCATCA
>JARRLI010000202.1:0-3581 GCA_037387145.1 Robiginitalea sp.
CCCTGCCCTTAAATGAAGCCCAGAGGGTTGCCCTGATCGGGGTAACCTCCTATGACTTTATCGCCGGTGGCACAGGATCCGGGGATGTGAACGAAGCATACACCGTATCCCTTGAAGCCGGCCTGATCAATGCAAACCCCCAAACGACCCTTGTGAATACGGATAGTGAGGCTCTCATGAACCGGATGGCATTTGAAATATCTACGACCGCAAAAAAGGCATTTGAAGCCCATAAGGAAGCAAATAAAGAGGCTTTTGTCAAGCCCGAGGGAATAGATGCCATGTTCCAGCCCTTTGACCCTCCCGAACTCCTCCTGACCCCGGAAGTGCTGGAACAAACCGCTGAAGAAGCTGCTGTGGCCATTATCACCATTGGAAGGAACAGTGGCGAAGGCGGGGACCGGGGCGAAAAGGATGATTTCCTGTTGAGTGAAACAGAGCATGAAATGATCGCCACCACCTGCGCCGCCTTTCACGCCATGAATAAGAAAGTGATCGTGGTCCTGAACATAGGCGGGGTGATTGAAACGGCCTCCTGGAAGGAGCAGCCGGATGCCATCCTGCTTGCGTGGCAGGGAGGGCAGGAAGGGGGTAATGCCGTGGTGGATATCCTCAGCGGCAGGGTCAACCCCAGCGGAAAACTTCCGATGACCTTTCCCGTAAAGCTGGAAGACCATGCCTCCCATGCCAATTTTCCGCTGGAAGCCGAATTCATGGGAAGGATTGATTTGTTCAAAGACAGGCAAGACAAACCTGAGAGCGCAAAGGTTCGGAACAAGGACTACACGATTTATGAGGAAGGCATCTATGTTGGCTACCGGCATTTTGACAAGGGAGGGCTGGAAGCATCCTACCCATTCGGTTTTGGGCTTTCCTATACCCAATTTGAATACGGACAGGCTCAAGCCACTATGGAAAACGATGTAATTCAGTTTATCCTTACAATAACAAATACAGGAGGTATAGCAGGGAAAGAAGTCGTACAGATCTACTCCTCAAAGCCCGAAACAGCCGTTGACCGCCCGGTCAGGGAACTAAAGGCTTTTGGGAAGACCCGTTTATTGCAGCCGGGTGAGACTGAGGAGTTGCTGTTCCGGATCCCTGTGGCGGATCTTCGGTACTGGGATGAGGCCGCTTCCCGCTGGCAGTTGGAACCTGGCAGCTACAGACTGGAAGCTGGGGCTTCCTCCAGGGACCTTCGGCAAACGCTGGAGATCTCGCTTTGATTTCTGCTGACTTTGGCATAGGGTTGAGGAAAGGGGAATGAATCGTCTTTCTGCCCCCTGCCCCAATGACTGATTTCCTCGTATCTTTGGATGCATCACAAATATATTGCCAGCAATGCCACGTTTAAGTTTAATCTTCCCAATAATAGCCGTATTTGCAATGGGATGTGCTGATCAGAAAATGGAAAAATCCGCAGGAACCTCATTCTATGTTGGAACCTATACCGATGGGGGGAGCAAGGGAATCTACAAGTTCACCCTTTCAATGGACGGGACTCTTCGAAAAGTGGGATTGATGGCACGGACGGAAAATCCATCCTTCTTATCCTTTTCAAAGGATGGTGACTACCTGCTTGCTGTAAACGAGGTAAGTGATGAAAACCGGACCGGATATGTAAGCTCTTTCAAAATTGGAACAGATACCCTCGATTTTCTCGACCAAAAACCCTCTGGCGGTGCCCATCCGTGTCATGTGGTGACGAATCCGGAGGGTTATGTAGTGGTAGCCAATTACAGCGGCGGGAACATGGGACTGCTTAAGATCCAGGAGGACGGCACCCTTTCGGAACTACTGGATGTGCAGCAGCACAAGGGTAAAGGACAACACCCCAGACAGGAAGGTCCTCACGCGCATTCTGGATGGTTTACAAAAGATGATGGGATCATTTCGGTAGACCTGGGCACAAACCAGCTCTGGTTCTCCCAAATCGACACGGAAGCGATGAAATTCGTCCCTGGAGTACCCCCTACCTTTTCCATGGAACCTGGGGCCGGTCCCAGGCATCTGGCCTTTCATCCAGAAAACCCATGGACCTATGTGGTCAATGAACTCTCCTCCTCAGTATCGCTGCTGGAAAAAGACTCCGAAACAGGTACCTATAAGATTGTGCAAACGCTTTCCACCCTTCCCGATGAGTATTCACAAGAAAATACCTGTGCAGATATCCATATTTCCCCGGACGGGAAATTCCTGTATGCTTCGAACCGGGGGCATAACAGTATAGCCATATTTTCGATAGATCCTGAAACCGGTAACCTAAGTGCCCTGGGGCATGAACACACAGAGGGGGAAACCCCCAGGAATTTCAGCCTGTCTCCCGACGGGAACTACCTGTTGGTGGCCAATCAGGACACGGACAATATCGTTGCCTTCCGAAGGGATGAACAAACAGGGCAGCTTACCTATGTGGATAAAATTGAGGCTCCAACGCCGGTTTGTATATTGTTTGTCGATCAAAATTCCAAATCAATATATTAGGCATAGCTTCTGGAAATGCCGGTTTTCATTAAATTCCTGGCCGTGGTTGGCATTGAAAGTAACCATGATTGTCGCATTCCAGGTTACCATCCCACAGGGTTTCCCTGGGCAACAGCTCTCAAAAAGGGATCAGGCATCCGCACTGTGGGCCAGCAGGTTTATGAGGATGCTACAACCTCCTTTATTCAAATATTCTGTGTGGTCGTTTAAATGAAGGAACCGGCGGCCACATATTTTATTGCACCGCATCTCTCCTTTGGTTTCCGTTTTAAAAGCCTTCAGGATTTTTTTGGCAGTTTTGTTGTTGAAATAGGGCGGGTCCTTACCTGGATTCTCCCTGCACCAGTCCAGCATATTCTTCCAGATAGCAGCGCTCAGGGCCCCACAGGCTCCACCGTAAAACCCGAGTCCACCTGCAAATCCTGAAACCATGGCCATTTCCTCCTCAGTACCGCCCATTTCCCGCACCACCTCGGAAGCGCAACTCCTTGGATTTTGTAATGGGTCCCAGGTATCCCCTAACCCTTTTCGGCCCGCTTCTATGGCCTGCGGGGCCCATTGTTCTGCCAGGTTAAAACAGTAGCTGTTCTCCATACCCTGTGAATTGACTCGCAACATGAACCTGGCCATACCAATTTTGCTTGTCAGGTCCAACCCTATGATCTCCCTGCAATTTACCGTATCGGTCTGGTCAACAAAGGATGCGATTAGATGCTGAGTAGCATTTACCGCTGATGTCACTGCCAAATCCAGATCCTCATACTCCCGATACGCTTCTGCCCCAACAGCCAGGGACGCACCCCAAAGCATGCCGCATTGGTAGCCCTGGTTCAAAATCCCTCCTGCCATAAGGTTCATGGCCTTTTCAGCGGTTTCATCCGGATATCCGAATGCTCGATTCAACAAATGTGCGAACGTACGGGAACAGGTTCCACACGCTGTAAAGACTTCCTTGGCGTCGTTTGGGTATTCCGGATTGTTTCTCATAACTCTATGTCTTTGGGCCATATGAAGTTACCAAGGTAGTTTGAAATCCATAGGCTTGAAATGATCCCGATCAGCCTGGTCATTATCATGATGGCGCTGCTTGAAGGGAA
>JARRLI010000203.1:0-4845 GCA_037387145.1 Robiginitalea sp.
CGCTAGCTGCCGAATTCACCTTCGTCATCGAAATTTTCGCGCTGACGCCCACGCCCATTGCGCTCTTTGCCCTGGTTGAAGCGATATACAAAGGAGAATGTAAAGGACCGGACCCGCCATTGAAACTCGCTGTCTGAGGTAAAGAAATCCGTTTCGGTGAACGACCGCCGTTTTCTGGAATTAAGAAGGTCACTTACATTGAACAGGATGGTTCCGTTGTCGTTCATAATATCTTTGCTGAAGGCGAGGTTCAGGGAAAAGATTCCCTTGGACCTGGTCTGTGCATTTTCAAAAGGTCCGCGGTAGAATGCATTTGTCTGCCAGTCAATTTTGCCTGGAAGCGTGACTTTCGACCCCAGGCGTGCAAACCAGCTGTTATTTTCGGCACCATAGTCCACACCGTTAAACTCGCCTTCGTTTACAAACCTGAAGAAATTAAAGCTGGAATTGATCCTTATCCAACGTTTTGGATTGTAAAGAACAGCGGCCTCGGCCCCTATGCGCTGGTTTGTGGAAAGGTTGATAGGGATGGTCCGGATGATCTCGATCCCGTCCGGGGTGGTGATACCCGTGGATTCCTGTACGCGTTGAAAGGAACCCGTTTCACGCTGGTAATATACGGAGGAGGTCAGGGTCAGTTTTTGCCAGCGCTTGAGATATCCCAGGTCGATAGTGTTGGAAAATGCGGGATCCAGGTCCGGATTTCCCTGAAAAATATTGGTCCGGCTGCTGCGCGAAGGAAAGGGGTTGATGAACCACCCCCTTGGCCGGTTGATCCTCCGGTTGTAGCCCAGGGTTAGGTTCTCGTTTTCCCCTAATTCGTAGATCAGGTTTATGGTTGGGAATAGGCCCAGGTAATCCTTGTCGAAGTTCACATCCACGTCTTCTCCCAGAAGGTCTTCCAGGTTTGAGAGGTCGAATTCTGAATCCACCTGCCCCTTCAAACGGGTGTATTCCAGCCGCATGCCGGCCAGGTAGGAAAACTTGCCGTATTTGTCTCCATACTGCGCATATACTGCATGTACGTCTTCATTGTACGTGAAAATATTGGTCAGGTCCTCATTGATTACAAAATCCCCGGAAGACTGGTCCAGCGTATCCAGGCGATAATCTGTTATTTGTTCTTCCATGTTGGAGCGAAACCCGGCTTCAAATTGTGAATCCTCCGTGGGAAGCACATAATCAGCCTGGATCAGCCATTCTTCCTGATCCTGGGCTTCCCGTACATTTTCCAGGGCCAGTAGCCTGTCAAGAGGGGAGGTGTTCTGTTCTTCAATGACTGCTTCCACATCTTCGCGATCGATAGAATATTGGACATCGGCCGTAAGCAAATGCCCTTCATCATTGAATTTCTTCCGGTAATTGGCCGAAAACTGGTAGCTGTTGTCGTCCTCGGATTCTACTTCCTCCCGAAAGGTTCTACTGTTCTCCTGCCCATCCGCAAACCGCACTGATTCGTTTCCCGTGACATCTTCATCCCTTCCAAACCTCCAGAAGAAACTGCCCGTGATGCTGGAGCTTTTATCGATGAAATATTCCAGTCCTATGTTCGTGTTGAAATTCCTGTCCAGCCGGTCGATCTGCCGATCTTCTGTGATCCGGTCGAAAGATCCTGAGGTATAGGTGTTGTCAAAAAAAGCATTTCCCGGGGCATCCCGGTACCTCCAACCGATGGTGTTGAACAGGTTGACCTTATCAGAACGGAGAGTTATGTTGGTGGTTATCCCGCGGTTGGTCGGATATCCTATATAGGTATTTACGGTTCCGTTAAAACCCAGAGTTTTTTCCCTTTTGAGAATAATATTCAGGATCCCGGCCGTACCCTCGGCATCATAACGGGCAGACGGACTGGTAATCACTTCAACCTTTTCAATCGCATCAGCGGGCAGTTGCTGCAGGGCATCGGTGGATCCAAATCCAGCAATTGCAGACGGGCGTCCATTAATTAGAATCCTTACATTATCATTACCCCTAAGGCTGATATTCCCCTCTACATCCACAGCCACGCTGGGCACATTGTTCAGGGCGTCTGAAACAGTTCCCCCTGAGGTTGTGATGTCCTTTCCTATGTTGTAGATTTTCTTGTCCAGACGAACCTCAACAGTAGTCCGTTCTCCAATCAACTCCACTGCATCCAACTCCATGGAACTGGGAGAAATCCGAATCACACCCAGGTCACGATTTTTGTTAAAAATTTGATTGTCAACAGAATATGTGTCGTAGGAGAGGTATTCTACACGTAAATCATACTTCCCGGCCGGTATATCAACATCAAACCTACCTTTCAGATCGGTAATACCGCCTGTAATCCTGGAAGGGTTATTTACATCCTGAAATACAATTGTGGCATATTCGAGGGGTCTTCCCGTATCGCTGTCAAGGATGGTACCAGTGACTTTGATGTTTCTGTCAGTGCGGCCTTTGGGTTGTTGCGCTTGTGATGCCAGGCAAAGCAGTGCCAGAAACGGCACGAGAAGTTTTTTCATAGGAGTGTTTAGGTCTTTTTCTTCTTTTTCTTCTTCTTTTTCTTTTTTGATTTGAACCCGTTTTCAGCCAAATCCATGAATGCGTCGAACTTCTCTGCTGGCAGTCCCTGCTGTAGCTCCCGCTTTTGGTTATCGGCTATTTCTTCATAGGCTTCCCGCGCTTTATCCTGAGGCAATTGCAGGATTTGGAGCTCTATACGTTGCTGGGTGTATTTGGTCAGGATGGAACTGACCACTGCCTGTTCAAAATCATTGAGCTCAAGGGCTTCTGTAATTTTGGGCATTTCACCCTCCACGAGTTCTTCCGCGGTTTTGGGTTCTTCCTCTTTGGCTGGAACTTCCGGGCCTCGTGGCAGGGAAGAACGCTGGGGTCCGTACATTCCGTACCTGCCCATTTGCGCCTGCGTAAGTTGGGTTCCTGCCAAAATCAATAATGCGAAAAAAATTACCTTTTTCATCATTTCATGCTATTAGATCGGATAAGGTGATAAACGTTTAATCCGAAGTGGTTAAATATTTGTTAAAAGAAATCGATTAAAATTAAACGGAAAGACTATACATCTTCCCACAATCCGGTGATCGCTTCCGGAGGCCTGCCCAAAACAGCCTTGTTTCCCTTTACTACGACGGGCCTTTCCATGAGTTTGGGATGGGATTCCATTGCCTCAAGGATTTCGACATCACTGAGGTCTCTGTTCTTGTAATTCTCTTTCCAAACTGCTTCATTGCGGCGTACCAGTTGCATGGGTTCCAATTGAAGCTTTCCCAGTAACTCCTTCAATTCTCCGGAAGATAAGGGCTGTTTCAGATATTCGACTATTTCATGAGGTTGGCCACTTTTCCGGATGAGTTCCAGAGCTTCCCTGGATTTTCGGCATCTGGGATTGTGATAAATTCGGATCATAAGAATGGCTTTATAAGATTCAAGCGGTATCTTTTTGCCCCATCATCATCAGATAGGCTTTAAGGAACATATTGATATCCCCGTCCATGACTGCATCCACATTGCCAGTCTCTGCGGAAGTACGGACATCCTTGACCAGCTTATAAGGATGCATCACATAGTTTCGGATCTGCGAACCCCATTCCAGCTGGGATTTCAGCATTTTCAAAGCTGTAGCTCTGTTATCATGCTGGGAACGGGAATCAGAACATGAGATCTGGATCCCGGAGGGCTTGTGGACCAACTGTACTTTGGTCTCTACCTTGTTGACGTTCTGTCCGCCTGCGCCACTGGAACGGGCCGTGGTAATCTCTATATCCGCGGGATTGATATCGATCTCAATGGAATCGTCCACAAGAGGATAAACGTAAACAGAGGCAAAGGAGGTGTGTCGCTTTGCATTGCTGTCAAAAGGAGAAATGCGGACAAGCCGGTGTACGCCGTTCTCACCTTTTAGCCAGCCAAAGGCAAACTCCCCGTCAATTTCCAGAGTTACAGTCTTAATGCCTGCTACATCACCTTCCTGATAGTTCAATTCCCGGATCTTGTATCCGTTTTTCTCGGCCCACATAAGGTACATGCGCATCAGCATAGCAGCCCAGTCACAACTCTCAGTACCACCGGCACCAGCTGTAATCTGCAAAACTGCAGTCATATCATCACCCTCGTCGGAAAGCATGTTTCTGAATTCAAGGCTTTCGATGGCATCGGAGGCCTTGGTGAACTGGTCTTCCAATTCTTCGGCTGTAACTTCCTCCTGTTGGTAGAATTCCAACAATACCTCCGGGATCCAGATCTCATGTTCTGATTCCCGTTCCCAGCATGATAACAGAGCCTCCATAAGATCCTGAAATCTGTCAGTTACTAACATATGGTTTGACTTTCTACAAAAATAGCAGGATTCTATTTGAGTAGCATCAAAGTTTGGCTAATTTTAGAGCTTTAACAAATTCCTATGAAAACATATTACCTCTGTTTATCAGTTTCCCTTCTCTTTTTGTTTACGGGGGCCGCTCAGGATTCCTTTTCTGATAAAAGTAAAAGCTTCAGTCCGTACAACGGTTTCTTCGATTTCCTTTACGATGAATCCGAGGACAAAATATACCTGAAAGTCGGGGCCCTGGAAAAGGAATTTCTGTATGTGTATTCCCTGAGCAGCGGTATTGGCAGCAATGATATAGGACTTGACAGGGGCCAGCTTGGCAATGAGCAGGTTGTGTTCTTTAAAAAGGCAGGAAATAAATTGTTGCTTGTTCAGCCAAATCTTCGCTACCGTGCGCTCACCGAGAATGTACTGGAAAAAAGATCAGTGGAACAGGCGTTTGCCAAATCTGTCCTGTACGGGTTTCCCATCGTGGAAACACAGGGCTCCGATTATATTATAGATGTGACGGGCTTCCTGTTGCAGGATGCTCA
>JARRLI010000204.1:0-3558 GCA_037387145.1 Robiginitalea sp.
CCTGTTCTCCTCCTCTTCCAGTAACCTGCTGATTTTATTAACTGCCCGTTCCGCCATTTTACGGTATCCGGTCAGTTTTCCGCCGGCAATGCTGATCAGCCCTGTATCGGAGGTGAAAACCTCATCCTTCCGCGAAAGCTCCGAAGCAGATTTGCCCTCCTCATGTATCAGGGGCCTGAGACCGGCCCAGGAAGATTGAATATCGGATATCTCGAGTTCAATGGAGGGGAACATATTGTTCACCGCAGAGATCAGGTAGAGCGCGTCAGCAAGGTCCGTCCGCACATCATCCTTATCGGAATTGTAATTTGTGTCCGTGGTGCCTACATAGGTGATTTTACCCCTGGGAATGGCGAAAATCATCCGCCCGTCCGGAACATCGAAATAGACCGACTGTTTTACCGGAAGTTTTTCATAGGGGAATACGAGGTGAACCCCCTTGGTCAAGTGCAGCCGCTTGCCTTTTTTGCTTCTGTTTACACTCCGGAGCTCATCGACCCAAGGTCCTGCAGCACTGATGACAAATTTTGATTTCACCTCGTGAGAACCACCTCCGATCAGATCGTTGAACTGCACCCCACAAACCTTTCCATCGGCATCATAGCGGAATTCGGTCACCTTGGCATAATTCAGTGCTTTGGCACCATATTGAAGGCTGGTCTTGAGGTTTTCTATAGTGAGACGTGCGTCGTCGGTGCGGTATTCCGCGTAATATCCAGCTCCTTTAAGTATCTTTTCGGGCAGCAGCGGTTCTAATTTAAGGGCCTCTTTCTTTTCGAGCATCCTTCGTTTATCATCTCCCCCAACCTGGGCAAGGATGTCGTACACTTTCAGGCCAATGGATGTCAGCCATTTACCATAGGATCCCCCGTCGATCAGGGGCAGCAACATTTTTTCCGGCAGAACCAGGTGTGGTGCAACACTATGTACGATGGCACGTTCAGAACCCACCTCAGCTACCAGCCAGAAATCAAATTGCCTGAGATAGCGGAGCCCGCCATGGATGAGTTTGGTGGATTTGCTGCTGGTTCCCGAGGCGAAGTCACCCTTCTCAAGCAGCACAACCTTGAGGCCTCTGGAAGAAGCATCCAGGGCAATTCCGGCTCCGGTTATGCCCCCGCCAATGATCAAAAGGTCGAATTCCTGGGAGGTAATGGCAGCCAGGTCCTCGGATCGGTCCATGCCTGTAAACCTTGATGGGTTCCTCATTGTAATACAATTTATTCAAAAATAAGGGTTCGATCAGGGGTGATCAACATTCCACTGTTATGAAAACGCTAATTACATCCCAAATCGTTAATGGAGACCAATCTCATCCTTCCCGTCAAATGCATATTCCCGTTCCACCCTGCAAATCCGTATCCGGTAAGACTCATACCATGTATTCTTTCCTTTCTTCTGGGCAATGCGGTGATCCGAATGGGATTTCCATGCAGCTATGCTTTGAAGGGAATCCCAGTAACTTACCGTAATCCCAACACTACTACGGGCGTGTTCCACTCCCAGAAATCCGGGTTGCTGCCTGGCCAGCTCCAACATGGCCTCTGTCATAGCCGCATAGCCACTTTCATCAGCAGGGGTGCGAATTGACGTAAATATCACTGCGTAGTATGGTAAGTCTGCCTTCACGATAAGTAGTCCTTTTGGGTGAAATACATCACTATGGCTTCCTTCATCAGGACGGCTTGCTCACCGGCCTTCAGGGGAGGTAGTGAATCCACCAGTTTATAATGGGGCCATCCATCGGGGTCAAAATAGTCAAACTCATAATAACCGAAAGGTTCCAGGAGACGGCAAATGGCAATATGCATCAGATTGATTTTCTCATCCTTCTTGAACTTTCGATGATACTTGCCGAATTCCTGCACGCCAATCAGATAGATAATGGCATCCAGATCCAATGGTGCCCCATCGGCAAATTGATTGGAAAGCTTTTGCGAGAGTTGTTCCCATCGCTCCTTAAGCAATGGATCACGAGCCATTTCTGGAGATCATTTTATTGAAACAATGAGCCCCAAAGGTACAAATCAATGCGCTATCTTTGCTTAAAACGGCCTATGGGAATACTGGATATTGTCCTCGGGGTCCTTCTGGCCTATGGTCTGATAATGGGACTGAAAAATGGATTCCTTGTTGAAATCGCATCAGTGGTTGCATTGATTGCGGCTATCTACGGGGCTATTCATTTTTCTTACCTGCTGGGAGACTACCTCAGTGAACAATTGAATTGGGAGCCTTCTTATATCAAGATTGTTTCATTTATACTGACCTTCCTGGGCATTGTATTCGGAGTGTATCTGTTGGGTAAATTCCTGACCAAAATAGCCGATTTTGCCATGCTTGGACTATTGAACCGATTGGCGGGAGGCATCTTTGGCATAGTGAAGGTCGCAGTGATCCTTGGAGCATTACTGATCTATCTGGAAAGAGCAAATCTTCCGCTTCACCTGATTGAGCCTGAAACCTTCGAAAAATCAGTTTTATATGGCCCCATTAAGGAAACTGGAGCATTTGTATTCTCAAAGGTGCTGGAGCCCGAATTTCTCGAGGAATTCTTACCTGAGCAGTAGTCCTTCACTTACGATAAGTAACTGGTTTAATTGCATTTAACTGTTTCGGAAGATTCCTTTAATCGGATTTATGGAACCGGTCTTCGAATGGAATGAACATTTAATCGAAAAAGCTTCTTTCCGCCCTTGGGATTATTCCTGTTTTGCGTAATATTATATCAGAACACCCCACTCTTACCGTCTTAGGCCTGCTGGCAAACAGAACACTATATGAAACTGAAATTGCAGCACGCCTCTTTGGCATTGTTAATGATTTTTGGCTTGTCCTGTACGAAGGATTCCGTTGATTCCGAACCTGTTCCTGTAGCACGGATCGATTCGGCCCTTGAAACTGAACTATTGCAACTTGTAAACGAACACAGGGTTTTATTAGGCTATACCCCTCTATCATTTAGTCAGTTGGCGTATTCCTATGCCAGCGAGCATACAGATTACATGATCGCCAAAGGGTCACTCAACCACGATAACTTTAGTGCCCGTGCTTCGGGCATTGCTTCCGAGGTAAACGCCAAAGCGGTCTCGGAAAATGTGGCCAAGGATTACGATTCCGCTGAGAAGGCCCTGCAGGGTTGGCTGGCCAGTGAATCCCACCGCAAGACCATGGAAGGGGAATTTTCACATACCGCCATCAGCGTGAAAGAAAACACAGAAGGGACCCTTTACTACACCCAGTTATTTTATCTGGAATAACAGTTCCTGCATTTGGCACGAAATCTACCGGTAAGCGAAAACCGGGTTTTTGCCTATCTTTAGTATCCCCTAACATTAATCTCATCTGACATGGAGATACGCCCCCCTTTTAACCTGAATAAATGGATTGAAACCCATCGGGACGAGCTGAAACCTCCGGTAGGCAACCGAAACCTCTATAAAGAAGCCGGAGACTATATTGTGATGATTGTTGCCGGTCCCAATGCACGGAAGGATTACCATTACAATGAAACGGAAGAACTGTTTTATCAGCTCGAGGGACATATCGAAGTGCACC
>JARRLI010000205.1:0-5664 GCA_037387145.1 Robiginitalea sp.
GGCCTTGACGATATAGGTGCCGGGGGTCAGACCTACAAATATGGCAGAAGATTGCCAGGGACCGAAACCGGATCCCGAATCGAGGCTGTATTCGTAGGCACTCGAAAGATTCGTTACCTGGATTCGGCCCGGGACCCCGCAGATAAAATCCCGCTTAACATAACTTTGAGTAATGGTACTTTTCTTAACCTTAAAGTAGTAGTAGGACCCACCGTCT
This sequence comes from Robiginitalea sp., assembly GCA_037387145.1. GTDB lineage: Bacteria > Bacteroidota > Bacteroidia > Flavobacteriales > Flavobacteriaceae > Robiginitalea. Next base: position 218 of record JARRLI010000205.1, read on the forward strand.
ACCCTGACCCTGAATTCCGCACCCGTGGCGGCTGGAACACCTGCTGCCGAAAGAGTGAAGGTGGAGGCGCTGCCAACCGTTTGCCAGGAGGTATTACATTCGTTTCCAATAATCGGAGGGCAGTCTTCATTGACGTCAAATGTACAGCTCCCGCCGGGCACGAGCTGTTGCCACTGATAGCTTCCATGGGATCCGCTCACCGAGATCATACGGTCATCAAAATCCCCGCAAAGGTTGAACCTGGCTATGGTAAATCCATTATCGCTACAGGTAACTTCCTGATCTGCATTCAAAATAATGGTCGAAAACAATGGCAAGGCGGAACTTTCCGGAGAAAGGCTGTTTGAGGACGCCTCCGCGTGCGTTTCCGCACTGCCGGAAATGGCAAAGCCTCCCTTCCAGTTTAACAGACCACCGAAGATGGGGCTGTTTTCAAAGGCCGAAGCACTAAATGCGGTAATCCCAATTACCAGCAGGACATGCCAAAGGCGCCTGGTTCTCTTCGGGATCATAGGTTAAGCGTGTTATGGTAAGAATAAACGGGCTTGGGATCCGTGTATTCCCCTGATTGTAATTATCTCTACTTATAAATTCTCGTTAACTTTACAGATATAAATTATGGTTTCCTCGACCATTCATCGATTAATCGTATTACTTGAACGGGACGTTATGAGAATTAGTATCGCTCTATTGTGCATTTTCGTTGTAATGAACATAGTCTCCTGTGCTCAAAATCAGGAAAACAGCATTGAATCCCCTGCAGAAGCGGTATTCGCAGCAGAATTAGTAGTGGATAACCTAGAAATCCCCTGGGGGATGGTATTCCTTCCGGATGGCAGCATGCTGATAACGGAAAAGTCGGGTTCCATCATTCACTTTAAAGAGGGAGAAAAGACCTTCATACAGGGAGTTCCCGAGGTATACGCCAGAGGACAGGGAGGGCTTCTGGACATTGAACTCCACCCAAATTATGCCGAAAATGGTTGGATCTATCTGAGTTATGCTTCGGAAGAAGGCGAAGAGAAGGGAGGCAATACCGCCATCGCCAGGGCCCGTTTGAGCGCGGACCAGCTCTCAGATCTTGAGGTTCTTTACAAGGCCGGTCCAAATACCACCCGGGGGCAGCATTTCGGTTCCCGCCTTGAATTTGATGAAGCGGGATTCCTTTATTTTACCATAGGTGAACGGGGGCAGCGGGATGTAAATCCCCAGGACCTTGGCAGGGACGGGGGCAAAGTATACCGGATCCACGATGATGGCCGTATTCCGTCAGATAATCCTTTTGTGGCGCAGGAAGGAGCCCTTCCGGCCATATACACCTATGGAAACCGCAACCCCCAGGGCATGGCAAGACATCCGGAAACAGGGGAAATATGGATCCACGAACACGGTCCCAGAGGAGGTGATGAGATCAATATTATAGGAAAGGGCCTGAATTATGGATGGCCTGTGATAACCTACGGGATCAATTACAGCGGTTCCATAATCACCGATAACACAGAGATGGCAGGCATGGAAAATCCCATTCATTACTGGGTTCCTTCTATTGCCCCAAGTGGTATGTGTTTTGTAACCTCCGATCAGTATTCAGAATGGAAAGGAAGCTTGCTGGTAGGCTCCCTGTCTTTCCAGTATCTGGAGCGCCTGGTCCTAGACGGGACACGTGTAGTCAGAAGGGAAAAACTCCTGGAAGATATCGGACGGGTTCGCAATGTACGCCAGGGGCCGGACGGGCTCATCTATGTGGCCGTGGAAGGAAAAGGCATCTACCGTCTGGTCCCTAAAAACTGATTCCACCACACCTGTCTAAAATCTCAGGGTTTCAAGGCTTCCAGGGCCTTTTGGACAGAACCATATTTTTCGAGGGTTTTTCCCGCTTCCTCATAGGATAGTTGCAGGTGTTCCACCAGATAACGGGTCCCACGGTCGATAAGCTTATTATTGGTTAATTGCATATGGACCATCTTGTTGCCCTGTACCCTCCCAACCCGCACCATCAGGGCAGTTGAAATCATCGATGGGGATTTCTGCAGCCCGGGCAAGGGGAGATCCGGGATTGTTGGTAAGCCCGGCTGTTAAAATACCTTCTGATCGCGCCTTCTCAATGCCTCCTACCACATAGGGGGTGGTACCTGAAGCGGCAATCCCGACCAGGGTATCCAACGCGCTGATATTGTGATCTGTAAGATCCTTCCAGGCCTGTTGTGTATCGTCCTCAGCATGCTCCACCGCCTTGCGGATTGCGCGATCCCCCCCTGCGATCAATCCGATAACGCGGTCGTGCGGCATCCCATAGGTAGGGGGAATTTCAGAGGCATCCAGGATCCCAAGCCTGCCGCTTGTTCCCGCCCCAATATAAAAAAGCCGCCCTCCACTTAAAAATCGGGGTTCCATCGCTTCTACCAGGCGTGTTATGTCCGGTATTACCTGCCGAACCGCCAGGGCTATTTTCTGATCTTCCTGGTTGATACACCCAAGAAGCTCAGCCACCTCCATTCTTTCCAGGTGGTCATACAGGGATGGTTGTTCTGTGATCTTATCAAAACTCGACATAGTTCAACGGATATGAATTTGATGATTTCGAAAAGAGTTCAATCTATTGTGCACGGGGGGCAACTCCGTGATCAGTGTATTGACCGCACTAATATCGCAGGTGCGGTACCGGTGCTGGGAATTCAATTTTTCAGAAATACACAAAAGTATGACCTTTCGGGAAGCCGCGATTATTGATTTTTTGACTTGTACCACATCCCAGTCGAATTCTGTCAGCCCATGCAGTGCGTCCACGTAGCCAGTACCTATAAAACCAAAGTCCACCTGTATTTCAGAGAGCTCCCTGGCTGTTATGGCCCCTGTGGCAATCTGGGCTTCGCGGGATACCTCCCCTCCTATCAGCATAACCCGGATCCGCGGTTTGGAAAGAAGTTGCATGGCTACGGGAAGACTCGTGGTAAAACAGGTTAGTTGTAATCGCTCCGGGAGGATCCGTGCGAGTTCCAGACAGGTGGTCCCTCCATCGATGAAGATAACACTGCCATCCTGCAATAAACCAAGGGCTTTTTGGGCGATGATCTTTTTCTCCTCCAGGGCATAGGTATTGCTATTGGCAGCAGCCGGAGGGACAAACCCAAGCGAAACAGCCCCACCGTGGACTTTTCTGAGTTTTTGAGCAGTGTCCAGTTCCTTGACATCCCTGCGTACCGTATCGACAGAAACGTCAAATTGTTCCGCGAGATCCATAAGCAGAATGCGGTTGTGGACTTCCACTTCGTTCAATATGATCCGTTGTCGTTCTTCCTTAAGCATATCCGAAGCAAAGATACTAAATTCTAATTCATGCAATATATTGTAAGTTTTGAAGGTTTAAAAACTATTTCTTGCATATTTTGACATTTAATACTGCAATAACATGCAATATTGAATAAAATTAACTACCTTTGCCCTGAAATATCAAAACCTGTTTGTCATGCCGGAAACAACCCATACCACCCCTGCCCAGCCAATTCCAAATGAGGCAGATGCGAGAAGATTCGAACGGATCCACACGCACATACACGAGAATTCAGAAGAGGCCTCCTTTTACGTGGCCAATGAAATTGCCCAACTGATCCGGGAACGTCAGAAAGAAGGTAGAAATGCGGTCATCGGACTGGCTACAGGCTCCACCCCCACCAGGATGTACGAATTTCTGGTCCGCTTCCACAAAGAAGAAGGCCTGAGCTTCAAAAATGTGGTCACATTCAACCTGGATGAATACTATCCCATGCAACCGGAGTCCATCCACAGTTACGTGCGGTTTATGAAGGAACACCTGTTCGACCATATAGATATCCCGAAAAAGAACATTCACATCCCGGATGGCACCCTGGAAAAGGAGGATGTAAAGAAATACTGCCAGGACTACGAACAGAAAATAGAGGACGCCGGGGGCCTGGATATACAAATCCTGGGTATTGGGCGCACCGGGCACATCGGTTTCAATGAACCGGGGTCTTCACTGGGCAGTAAGACGCGCATGGTTCGACTGGACCAGGTTACTCGCCTGGATGCGGCCAGTGATTTTTTCGGACTTGAAAATGTTCCGGTACGGGCAATTACGATGGGTATTGGAACCATACTTTCTGCAAAGCGGATCATTATGATGGCCTGGGGGGAAGGAAAGTCTGATGTCATAAATAAGGCAGTGGAAGGCAAAATACGGGAATCTGTTCCCGCTACCTTCTTGCAGCAACACCCCAGGTGTGAAGTAATCGTGGACCGGGCTGCAGCCTCCTCCCTGACCCGTACTGCCACGCCCTGGTTGATACAGGAATGTATTTGGGATGACAAGCTGATCAAAACTGCTGCCATATGGCTTTCCCAAACCCTTGGCAAGGCCATATTGAAGCTTACCAACGAGGACTATAATGAATATGGCATGGGAAATCTGGTGGCAGAAATCGGGTCAGCAGAACACCTTAACCTAAAAGTTTTCAACGATTTACAAAGGACCATCACAGGCTGGCCCGGCGGCAAACCCAATGCAGATGACAGCAACCGGCCGGAACGCAGAGATCCTTATCCCAAACGGAGTCTGATTTTTAGCCCCCATCCGGATGATGACGTGATATCCATGGGAGGCACACTGCTTAGGCTGGTAGACCAGGGACATGAGGTACATATAGCCTATCAGACTTCAGGTAATATTGCGGTATTTGATGATGAGGTCATCAGGTTCCTGGATTTTGCCACGGACATAGAACAGGAAAACATAAGCCTGCAAGAGCAGTTCAGGGAGGTCCGTGAATTCCTGAGCAAAAAGAAACCGGGAGAAGTAGACAGTCCGGTCATCCAGAATTTCAAGGCTCTTATCCGGAAAGGGGAAGCGCTTTCTGCATGCCGCTATTGCAACGTACCGGAAGACCAAGCTCATTTTATGAACCTTCCCTTTTACCAAACGGGTACGGTGAAGAAAAAACCCCATTCAGAGGCGGATATTCAGCAAACCTATGAACTCCTCCAGCAGATACAACCTCACCAAATCTTTGCGGCCGGTGACCTTTCAGATCCACATGGAACGCACAGGGTGTGCCTTCAGATCATTTTCCAGGCCCTGGAGCGCCTGAAGGAGGAAGGAGCGGCCTGGATACGGGATTGCTATGTCTGGCTTTACCGCGGTGCCTGGCAGGAATGGGATATCGCAGATATGGAAATGGCCGTCCCTATCGGCCCCAAGGACCTGGAGCGAAAAAGGAATGCAATCTTCAAACACCAATCCCAGAAAGACAGTGCCATGTTCCCTGGCCATGACGATCGGGAATTCTGGCAACGGGCAGAGCAGCGCAACAAAGACACGGCAAAGAAATACGATGCCCTGGGCCTGGCCGAATATGAGGCCATTGAAGGATTTGTGCGGTACCACGTACTTTAGGGAATATCAAATACGCCCATCCTACTGTTGCTGAGGG
>JARRLI010000206.1:0-3525 GCA_037387145.1 Robiginitalea sp.
TCTTTATTTGGGGGATCTTTAAGAGCAGGCCATTTTTTGAGCCTTATGTAAAAAGGCTCTCGTTCCGCGCAATTGAAAAGCGGATCTTTCGCAAGATTATGGAACTCGGCTTTCCCTCGGCCCTGCAGATGTTTTTTGAAGTGGCCATATTTACGGCAGCTATCTGGATGAGCGGGGTTTTGGGAAAGAATCCCCAGGCCGCCAATCAGATCGCCCTGAACCTTAGCAGCATGACCTTCATGTTTGGGATGGGACTTGGGGTAGCTGCCATGATCCGGGTTGGAAATCAAAAAGGGCTTCGTGATTTCCCCGAGCTGAAAAGGGTAGCTTCTTCAATCTTTCTAATGACGATTATTTTGGAAATTGTTTTTGCAGCTGTCTTCCTCCTGGGACGTCACCTGCTGCCCAAAATATACCTGGATATTGATGATTTGAATAACCAGGCCGATAATATGGAAGTGCTGGCCATTGCAGCCCGTTTGCTCCTGGTCGCAGCCTTTTTCCAGATATCGGATGGCTTGCAGGTAGTTGTGCTCGGGGCACTTCGCGGCCTGCAGGACGTTCGAATTCCAACGTTGATCACCTTTATCGCCTACTGGGCGGTAGGCTTTCCAATTTCCTACTATCTGGGCCTGCATACCTCCCTTGAGAGTACGGGGATATGGATCGGCTTGCTTTCCGGGCTTACGGTCTCTGCATTTATGTTGTATCTTCGTTTTCGGCATAAGACCCACCGGTTGATTCAGGTCTCTGAGGTTACCTGAAGTCCCCGGAGGCAAAATATGATAGTGATGGAATTGCCTAAATTCTTACTGGGGGACAATACCGATTTTCCCGATGCCATCTTTATAGTGCATATGGAATATCCCCGTTTTGTCCTCAACCTGGAAAACGATGAACTCGACTGGCTGGAAGATATATCCGGGGAGAGTGAGGATCAGCTTACCCTGGAGGCTGAGCAGCTGATCCTGGAAGCCACTGAATTTTACGACCGGGAGGTTTCCCGTTATCAGGACTGATATGTGGGAGTCATTGATCGAAAAAGACCAGCAGTTTTTCATTTTTCTGAACAACCTGGGTTCACCTTTCTGGGACCCCTTCTGGCTGGCTATGTCGGATAAATGGGTAGCGCTCCCCCTCTATGGTTTGTTATTGTTTTTGGCCATACGGGATCTGGGATGGAAGCGAACAGCGCTTTTTGTGGTTTTTATTGCCCTGCTGATTACCTGTACGGACCAGCTTTCCAATTTCTTTAAATATGGCATGCAGCGTTTCCGGCCTTGTTATGAACCCTCCCTGGACGGGATGGTTCGGTTGGTGAAATCCAGTTGTGGCGGGCGCTATGGATATTTCTCGGCCCATGCCGCCAATTCATTTGGACTGGCTACCTACTTTGCTGTTTTCTGGAGGAACACACATCGAACCTGGGCAGTCCTTTTGCTTTTCTGGGCCTTGTTGGTTGCCTACAGCCGGATCTATCTCGGGGTACACTACCCTTTGGATGTGCTCAGCGGATGTCTGGCAGGAGGCTTGCTGGGCTGGATTTTTTCACGCCTGTTTCTGCGGGCTGATCAAAGACTCTTCAGATGATTCAGGGACGGTTTTACTGGCTTGCAGTATTGGGTATTGGGACCGTATACCTGGCAGGGTTGTTCACACGACTGATGGAGAACGATTCAGCCCAATTTGCCGTTATGGCCATGCGGATGGTTCAGGAGCAGGATTTCCTAAACCTATGGAAAGGCAGTGAGGAGTACCTGGACAAACCACACCTCCATTACTGGCTTGCAGCCCTATCATATACGTGTTTCGGCCTTTATGACTGGGCCTATCGCATCCCTGCAGTTCTGGCCACCTTTATCGGCGCCTACATCTGTTACGGTCTGGGTAGTGCCCTGTATTCAAAAAACACGGGCCGTATTGCTGCCCTTGTATTCCTGAGTGCGCAAACCATTGTGCTCTCCGGAATTGATGTGCGCACGGATGCCGTGCTCACCGGGTTTGGCGCCCTGGCCATCTGGCAATTGTATGTATATATGAGGGAGGGGAGACTGGCACCATTGCTCCTGGGAGCCGCAGCGACCGGTTTGGCCTTCTCCACCAAAGGTCAGATAGCTATTCTGGTCATAGGTCTTCCATTGATCTGTCAGTTGTTATATTCCGGCTCATGGAAGCGCCTTTGGGACCCAAAGGTATTGCTGGGCCTTTTGGTGTTTGTGGTTTTTATCAGCCCCATGCTATATGCCTATTACCAGCAGTTTGATCTGCATCCCGAGAAGGTCATTCGGGGAAGGGATCACCGCAGCGGGATATTTTTCATTTTCTGGGAGCAGAGCTTTGAGCGCCTGTCCGGTGAAGGAATGGGAAAGAACAGCAGTGATTATTTTTTCTTCTTTCACACATTTCTTTGGGTCTTTCTTCCATGGACCCTGATAGGGTTGGCTGCATTCTGGCAGAAGGCCCGAGAATTCTGGAACAATCGAAGGATACGCGCGGGTGAAGTCCTTACCCTGGGAGGGATTTCGCTGATCTTTCTGATAATAAGCTTTGCGCAATTCAAGCTTCCGCACTACCTGAACATAACCATCCCTTTGTTTGCGGTGCTGACGGCCTCACAGCTGGATCGATGGTACCGAGCGGACAACCGAACTGCATTGAAGCGACTGGCCTATGCACAGCTGGGGATTTATATACTTGTGGCCCTGGCTGTGGTCCTGATCTCATTTTGGGTTTTCCCCATGGGATCCGCGGGGGGGTACTTCCTGTTGATTGTGGTTATTCTTTTGGGATTTGGACTCTTTTTGAAATGGAAGGATCCACTGATAAAGGTCATCGGGATCGGGGTTTTCAGTTGCATCCTCCTAAACCTGGTTATGAATACCCATTTTTATCCGTCCCTGCTCAACTACCAGGGGGGGTCTTCAATGGCTGATGTCATTGAGCAGGAGTCCCTTGAGGTGGATACCATTTTCAAGATATCAGAACAGCATACCTGGGCCCTTGACTTTTATTTTGGCAAACCCGTTCAGGAAGTCCGTCTTAAAGAACTCCCCGGGGACAGTGCTATCTGGATCTATGCAAACGGGAAACAACGGGATCGGCTTTTGAAGGCCGGGCTGCAGTGGGACCGTGAATATACGGTTGACCAGTTTCGCATTTCCAGGCTTCAGGCCCGGTTCCTGAACCCGGCTACACGGGAACAGGTGCTTGGAAAAAGACATCTGTTGCGCGTACTCCCGGCAGAACCCTGATTCAGGAAGTGGCAGGGGAGTGGAGCAGGAGTGGCGGTTTTCGAAAGTGAAAGATGAGCCCGAACAGGGAGACGAAGGCGGTTATCAGGAAAAAAGTCATACTCACCCCGATGGAGGTATCCTGCTGTAGTTCCAGCCATTGGGCACCATAAAAGAAAACAAGTTCCCGGCTTCCGATCCCACCAATGGTAATTGGCAATATGGCCACTATACTGCTTGCCAGGAATACTAGAAGATACTCCAGGAGGTTGTCGGATATACTGAGGGCCTGCAG
>JARRLI010000207.1:0-3519 GCA_037387145.1 Robiginitalea sp.
CTTCACCTCATCCGACACACGGAGGCCGTTTATGAATTGTTGAATGGATTCCTCCGTAATTCCCTCATTGGTCCGGGTCAGTCCCTTCAGGGTTTCGTAGGGATCGGGGTATCCTTCCCTTCTGAGAATGGTTTGAATGGCCTCGGCCACTACAGCCCAGTTGTCCTCCAGATCCCGGCGGATAGCGGGTTCGTTAAGCAATAAATTCCCAAGACCTTTCTGGGTTGCCTGCAGGGCTATCAGGGTATGGGCCAGGGGGACGCCTATATTCCGCAAAACGGTGCTGTCTGTCAGGTCCCGCTGAAGTCGGGAGACCGGCAATTTGGCCGAAAGATGTTCAAACAGGGCATTGGCAAGCCCAAGGTTCCCCTCTGAGTTCTCGAAGTCAATGGGATTCACTTTGTGAGGCATTGCCGAGGAACCAACTTCTCCTTTTTTGATCTTCTGCTTGAAATACTCCATCGAGATATAGGTCCAAAGGTCCCGGTCTAGGTCGATCAGGATGGTGTTGATCCGCTTCAGGTTGTCAAAAAGAGCTGCCATATGGTCATAATGCTCAATCTGGGTGGTAGGGAAGGAATAATGAAGCCCGAGTTGTTGCTCAACAAACTGTTTTCCGAAGGCTTTCCAGTCGATGTCCGGATAGGCTATCTTGTGCGCATTGAAATTTCCCGTTGCACCACCGAATTTTGCTGGGTAGGGAGTTCCTTCCAGAGTACGGTATTGTTGCTTTAATCGTTCGCTAAATACTTCGAGTTCTTTCCCAAGACGGGTAGGGGAGGCCGGTTGTCCGTGAGTCCGGGCCAGCATCGGTATATCCTTCCACTGATGGGCCAATTCTTCCAGCTGAGTGAGCAGTGCACCGAAAGCCGGAGTGTAAACCGTGAGAATGGCTTCCTTAAGGGAGAGCGGGATAGCAGTATTATTGATGTCCTGTGAGGTAAGACCAAAATGGATAAATTCCTTGTAGGCCTCCAAACCCATCTGGTCAAATCGTTTCTTGATGTAGTATTCCACCGCCTTGACATCGTGGTTTGTGGTCTTTTCTATTTCCTTTACCTCATAGGCATCTTCCAAATCAAACTCCGTGTACAAAGCCCGTAATTTTTCATACGTACCAGAATCGAGGGAATCGAGCTGTGGAAGTGGCAGCTGGCAGAGGGCGATAAAGTATTCGATCTCCACGAGCACCCTGTAACGGATCAGGGCTGCCTCCGAAAAATAGGGCTCCAGGGAACTCACTTTGGAACGGTATCTCCCATCGATGGGTGAAATTGCCTGCAATGTGTGAAATGGCATAGGCTGAAAGCTGATTGAAAACCGCAAAGATACGCAATCTCAAGGTATTGAAGTAGTTTGTAAGGGCGAAAAGGACTCCGGCTTCAGGGCATTTTCTTTAGGACAAGGCGAGCCCTGGCCTGGTAGGCAGGAGACCCGGAAGCATAGGATTGCTCCAGCAACGCCCTGAGTTCACCATGTATCCACGGGATGTCCTTTCCCAGCAAGTAGAGCGACTGCATGCTGTAGGCCTTTGGTGCTACCTTCTCAGAGCTGATCAGCCAGTCAAAGCAGGCTGCAGTCATGATTTCCTTATGCAGGGAGGTCAAAGGTGCACTCCTTTTCTCTTTCCCTTTATGGTAGTAGGCCATTAGTATCAGTTCACAAATTTTTGCCAGGGGCCGGATGGAGGACTCGGGCCGGGCCCCTTTCAGGCGATGGACAAAGCTGTTCATATAGGGATAGAGCAACTCAGGGGTTTCCCTGAACACAAATTCCAGTACCCAGCAAGCCCGGCTTCCGAGAGGGGGATCTTCCTCCAGAGCGATTTCAAGCAACAGGGGGAACATACCCGGATGTTCCAGGACATGGACAGCCACTTCCTGCCTGCGCCTGCGGGTGGCATTGACATAACTCAGCTGTTTTAATAATTGGGATTTTTCGTCCAAAGCACTACATTCGCTTTAAATACACCGTTATGAAGTTAGGTAAAAATATCGCCTGGGCCTTACTGATCATTTTCCTGCTCATGCAGTTCTACCGCCCCGAAAAAAATGTGACTGAAGATTCGGACCACCTGACCCCCTTCCTCACTGAAACCAACCCTCCGGAGGAAGTGCTGGGCATCCTTAAATCCAGTTGCTTCGATTGCCACAGCAATCAGACCCGCTATCCCTGGTACAATAACCTAGCCCCTGTTTCCTGGTGGCTGGACGGGCATATAGAAGAAGGCAAGGAACATTTAAATGTATCTGAATGGGAGCGTTATAGCCCAAAGAAAAAGGATCACAAGCTTGAAGAAGTGGTCGAGATGGTAGAAGTGGGAGAAATGCCTCTTGATTCCTACACATGGACGCACGAGGAGGCGCGGTTGAGCGCGGAACAGCGGCAAGCGATCATGGCATGGGCCCGCCAGACCCGGACGCTGTACGAATTAGGCGATCGACCAGAATAGGTAGCCCCACAGCAGCCCGTTCAGCCACTATCTCAAGGGAATCAAGATCACCTTCCCGCAGGGTCGGATTCGGATCTACCAAATATAACGGGGCCCCGGGTTTCCTGTAATGGATAAGTCCGGCGGCCGGATATACCTGAAGAGAGGTTCCCACCACTATCAGAATATCGGCTTCCAGGGTCAGGGAGGCGGCGGTTTCCAGCAGGGGGACAGCCTCTCCGAACCAGACGATATGGGGACGCAGCTGGTATCCGTCCGCACAGCGATCCTCCAGCCTTAAATCTTCCTTCCACGAATACACCGTTTGCTTGGGACCCGTACTCCGGGCTTTTAGGAGTTCCCCGTGCAGATGGAGCACATGAGTGCTCCCCGCCCGCTCATGCAAATCGTCCACATTCTGCGTTACTATACGAACGTTAAAATACGCCTCCAGGTCCGCCAGGGATGTATGAGCGGGATTGGGGGATACCTCGAAGAGCTGCCTGCGTCGCTGGTTGTAGAATTCCAGAACGAGCTCCGGGTTCCTGGCAAAGCCTGCAGGGGAAGCCACTTCCATCACGTCGTGACCCTCCCAGAGACCTCCCGCATCGCGAAAGGTGCTTACCCCACTATCCGCACTGATGCCAGCACCACTCAACACAACAAGTTTTCTCACGTATTTACGCCTTGGTTTTTGCTAAATTTAACCCACGATGAAAGGAAAGACAAGCGCAGATCCGGATTTATTGGAATATCTCGAGGGCTATCTTACAGAAGAACGCAAGGCGCGCTTTGTTGACGTCCTGTCCCGTCGCACCCGTCTGCTTACCGTGGCCCTTGAAGATGTTTATCAGCTGCACAACGCAAGTGCCGTGATCCGTTCCTGTGACGTCTTCGGCATTCAGGATGTACACCTGGTGGAGGGGCGCTTTGGCAGAAGGCTGGACAAGAACATTGCCATGGGTGCCCAGCAATGGGTGGATATCCACCGGTACACTACCAGCATGGATTGTATTCGATCCCTTCGCAAGGCTGGTTATAAAATTATCGCCACCACGCCTGGCCGCCATGCTGTTCCCCTGGATGAA
>JARRLI010000208.1:0-7663 GCA_037387145.1 Robiginitalea sp.
GAAAGCACGGGATCTCCCTTATAGAACTGACCAAAAGGATAATAGAGGTTATTCACAAGGGATGCCTTATCCGCAACCAATCCGATGATACCTTCAGGGAAGGTATGGTCTTCAACAGCAAAGTACAGGTTGTCACAACGCTTCCATGGCAGCTTGCGGGTATTGAGTTCCCCTGTTTCCGGATCTATGGGAACCGTAACAAGCGTGGCATCGGTATTGATCACCTCTCCGCCTTCCATGACGATGGTATCCGATCCTACCCTCCGCACGCGCCTGTTGTACTGTATGGTTGTTTGTTTCAGGGAGTTGGCCAGGTTGCGGGGGATAGCTTCGATCCCGGAGGCAGGGATGGCCGCATAGCCCTCAGAGAACATCTTAAAGGTAAATTCGAACATACGGGAAGAAGTCCGTAACTCTTCCTCGAGGAATATCCCGGCAAAAAAGGGTTTGAAAAATGCCTTGATTATGCGGTCAGAAAATCCGAAGTCTTTTAAATACGAGAGTGTGGACTGCTCCTCTCCCTCGAAAATATCCTGGAGTGATTTTCGCTTCAACGTGCTGGAAAGCCTGTAGATCTTCCATTTATCCCCAATAGAACCGATAGACGCCAGACGGGTCGCCCAAAGGGTGGACGCATCCCTTATCGGGTCCCCTATCCGCTGCATTGTCCCCTGGGCAAAAATAAGGGCCCCGGGATTGAACCGGTACAAATCCAATTCCTCAAAATCCAGGTGTTTCCGGGCTTCCGGATATGCTGTGAGCAGCACCTGGAAACCGCGGTCAAAAAGGACCTCTTCCAGCTGATCGGTTTTCACCCGTCCTGAGCCTCTGGATGGGATTGATCCAAGGTAAAATTAGCGAAAAATGACGGGCTTTCCCGTTTGCCTAAACAATATTCACGACTGTCCCAGAACCAGGTGGGCACACCCCGGCCCCCTACTATCCTTAAAACTCCCGGTAATCCGCTGTTAAAAAGGTGTTCGCTTCAGCTTCCCGGAACTGCGCCCGATCCCCTTCCCAGTGAAGTGTCTGGCCGGGGAAGCGACCGGCAACTACTCCGAGGAGGATAGTTTCCGTAAGCCGGGCTGCATAGGAGAAAGGAGCTGTACAGGTTGTCGTGCCCAGGCAGGCATCCACAAACTGATGGTAATGCTTTTTGCTTTCACTATCATAGTCTGTTACGGGATCTCCGAGGTCAAATCCGGAAAGATCCATGTCTGCATATTTCCCGTCTACGATCAATTGGGGCAGTTTCATAAAATGCGGGAGGTACAGCCGTCCCTTCTCACCCATGAACATGGCTCCCTGGTCGTGGAGGGGTTCGTTATCCGGAAGGGTGAGGTCTGGGTGGGCTGGCGGGGCCCCGGGCCCGTCGTACCAGACCCAGGTAAGCGTGTCAGCTGTATACGGCGTGCCTGGGAATTCATAGGTAACCGTGTTCTTCTCTGGGAATCCGAACCCGGTTGGAGGACGGCATTCATTTCGTACGGTCAACGGAACATCCAGCTCCAGGGCATTGTAAGGAGTATCAAAAATATGGACCCCCATATCCCCCAGGGTACCGCAGCCGTAATCGAGCAGCTTGCGCCAATTTCCGGGATGATAGAATCCCTCCTTGTAAGGGCGCTCGGGTGCCGTTCCCTGCCAGAGGTTCCAGTCGAGGGTTTGCGGGACCGCATCGTTCCCACCCGGCCGGGAACCGTCATATCCCCAGTTCTTAGGGGACCAGGCCCGCACCGCATGCACCTTGCCAATAATTCCGGACTGAATAAGCAATGTGGCTAGTTTGTAGTCGTAAAATGAGTGGACCTGAATCCCCATCTGGGTCACCAGGTTCCGTTCCATGGCCACTTTTTTCATCTCACGCGCCTCAGAAACATGATGTGTAAGTGGTTTCTGACAATACACCGGTTTTTCCAACTGCATGGCCATCAGGGAAGCCGGGGCGTGGGTATGGTCCGGGGTGGAAACGATCACCGCATCTATCTGATCCTTCATATCCCGTAGCATTACGCGGTAATCAAAAAACACCCGTGCCCCCGGATGCAACTTGTGGGCAGCCCCCAGGTTGGTGGCGTCCACATCGCAAAGGGCCACCACATCCACCAGTGGATGGGAAGAAATAGCCTTTAAATCTTCAGCCCCCATATTCCCCACACCTATATGTGCCGTTCGAAGGCGATTTTGCCACCCTGCGCCTTTCAGAAAGGAAGGTGCCAGTGCCAGGCCTACCGCCCCAAGGCTGCTTTTTTTGATAAAGTCTCGTTTGTCCATGGATTTATATTAAGAATCAATTACCGATATGCCGTAAAAAGATAGGCTTTTTTTCACATCCGCTATGAATAGACCCTAAAGTTCAGAGCCTTTAACCAAAACTGCCTACTGCTTACTTTCCTCTTCATCCAACCTCTTTTCCTCGACTTCCCTGGCCCTGGACAGGGCAGATGCAACCAGGCCCGCGGGGATGGTTACAATCCCCACCCCAATGATTAGTACAAAAAAAGTAAAAACCTTCCCACCCACTGTAACCGGATAGATATCTCCATACCCTACCGTGGTCAGCGTCACTAAAAACTAAAAATATACCGCAACGGCTTTTTGGCAACATAGATGCGCAGGAAATATTCTATGGTGAAAATCACCACGCAGAATACCTCGAAAACATAGAGCAGGTCACGGGTCAGTGCGCTAAGGTCCGGAAGAGTTTCTATAGCGAATCCTACCAGGGAAAGCATGATCAGGGACTGAATGAAGTAATCAAACACCCGGCCCTTTTTGGTGGTATTGTCTTCAATGATATTGTAGAGCCACTTGCGCATAGAAATAGGCATAGTTAGGAGTCTAAAGATAAATTTAATATTCAAATTTCGTTGGAAACAGGCCCTTTCCCGGAATGATTCGCGCTTTTCAGATAAATTTTTTTAAAGAAGGAACCCTGGGCAACCAACCCTCTGCCAAAGGAGCGAGTTCGTACAAAACGGTTATGGAAACCAACAAAATGCAGCTCGTCTCCCTGTTCGGAAAATCCAACCTGGCTGCAGACAATATCAAAAGAGTCTACGGATATGCCATTGAGGGATTTGCCGCAGTACTCAATGAAGAACAACTGCAGGAGCTGGGTAGCGACCCCCGTGTGCGATCCATTGAACAGGACTACCTTATCATCCTTGCCCCCCCTCCTGGAAAAGGGCCTGGTGGCGGCGGAGATGACGGTGGAGGCGGTACTGACAGCCAGGAGGTACCCTACGGGATTGCCCGAGTGAATGGCGGTGCATCGTATACCGGGCAAAATGTTGCCTGGGTCCTTGACAGCGGAATCGATCTGGACCACGAAGATCTGAACGTGGATGCCTCCCGCGGGTTTAATGCTTTTACCCGTGGCAAGGACGGCGGTTCCACGGATGATGGAAACGGGCACGGCACGCATGTGGCAGGTACGATTGCAGCACTCGATAACACAGTGGGCGTGATAGGTGTAGCGGCCGGCGCCACCGTAGTACCTGTAAAAGTACTGGATAGCCGTGGGAGTGGTTCTTATTCAGGGGTCATCGGGGGAGTGGATTATGTAGGACAAAACGGGAACCAGGGGGACGTGGCTAACATGAGCCTTGGAGGGCCTGTATCTTCCGCACTTGACGCAGCTGTATTAGCCGCCTCCAGCAACGTCTATTTTGTACTTGCCGCTGGAAATGAAAGCACGGATGCCAACAACTCTTCCCCGGCAAGGGCAAATGGAAATAATATTTATACGATTTCTGCTATGGACAGTAGCGACAATTTTGCTTCTTTCTCCAATTATGGACCCGCAGTAGACTTCTGCGCTCCCGGAGTGGGCATTAAATCAGCCTGGAAAGGGGGTGGCTACAGGACCATCAGCGGAACCTCTATGGCTGCGCCCCATGTGGCAGGCCTCCGCCTCCTGGGCAATATAGGAACGGATGGTTTTGTGAATGGAGACCCCGATGGCGATGGTGTCGATGCCGACCCTATAGCTGTAAATTAACTTGTAATATCAAATTCAACTTAAAAAACCGGGGCTGCCACCCCGGTTTTTTTATGCCCCGGGTCCCACCCAGATCAACTTTGGAAAAAAGGACAAAAATAACGATGAGCCTCCTGAATTCGGGAATTAACCAATCATTGATATATGATAATTATCATATCCTGACAACCCACCCGCCCCTAACATTGAATTAAAAAATTCACTCAACATCATTATTAAACCACACTGATATGAAAAATCTAGTGACTTATGTATTGTTGTTTTGCTGCGTGCCCTGGGCCTTCTCACAGGCAGGCCACATTATGCAGGGGGTAGGATCTGTTAATATGTCCATGGGAGGGGCTGCCACAGGACAACCTCTTGACATTTCCGGGGCAATGCAATGGAACCCCGCCGCCATTACCACTTTTAACGAGGACACCTTCCGTTTTGATATCGGATTGTTCTTTTCTTCTCCTGAACTTCGTTCCACGGTACCAGAGTTTGATACAAGTGGTCAGCCCACAGGAAATTTAATCAGCGGAGTTACCGAGGACGACCGGGGCATGTCTCCCCGGCCGGCCATTGCCTATAAACTAGGTTCTGAAACACGCCACCACTTCGGGTTTTCCGCTTTTGGAATCAGCGGTTTCGGGGTAACGTTCCCGGAAAGCAACACAAACCCAATCAACTTTCCACAGGAACTGAACGGTTTTGGAAGGGTTGAATCCAATTATAGCCTCTTCCAAATTGGGGTGGCCTACGCCTATGAGCTCTCCGAAAAGTTTTCCGTCGGGGTACAGCCGACTTTTAATATTGGTTCCCTGGACCTGACCCCTAACCCCACGGCCAACCCGACATTGGCCGGATATCCCAGTACGGATGGCGCTGCCACCGCCTTGGGCTTCGGCGCTCAGTTCGGTGTCTTTTACGATTCCGGTACCGGGTTCAAAGCAGGAGCTTCCTACAAGACCACCCAGACCTTTGGAGACTTTGAATTCGACAATGTTTACCTGGACGGCAGTACGGATACCAGTAAATTCAACCTGGACTACCCCTCCATCCTCTCCTTTGGCGTAGGGTACTCAGCAGGCAATTTCGACCTGGCGCTGGACTACCGCCTGGTAAACTACGAAAACACCGACGGTTTTGAAGCTTCCGGATGGACCCCAACCGCATCAGTGGCTGGCTTTGGCTGGGAAAATATCAACATCATTTCCGCCGGAGTACAGTACAAGGGGGTTGACCGCCTTCCGATCCGGCTAGGATACACCTATAGTTCCAATCCGATACAGGAACAGCTGGCATTTTTCAGCGTGCCTGCCACGGCCATCATCAAGAATGCCTTCCAGGTAGGGCTTGGTTATGAAATCAGCGACAGATGGACCCTTGACGGGGTATTCCACTACGGTGATTCCGGAGACGCCACTTCCGGCCAGCTGTTGAATCCACAGTTCGCTTCTCCAGACAATCCATTGGGAGCGATTCCCAACAGCAATGTATCCTATGACATGACTACTTCCATGGTTATGTTCGGAATCAACTATACCTGGTAGCTGATCGAATAAGCTGTTTATCAGGAAAGGACCCCGGGGTTTCCGGGGTCCTTTTTTTGTTCCGTGGCAATTAACCCGGATTGCTTACCTTTAGTTCAGAGGCCCGCATCGGAATGCACAGAAAGACCCGAAAAAGATTACTGGCTGTTTTGATTCTTTCCTTCCTGATCTTCACAGGTTGTTATTTTATTATTGAATTCTCCACGGCAGACCGTATTTACAAGGAAGTGGAAAACATCCCCCAAAACAAGGTGGGACTGGTCCTTGGAACCGCAAGGCACCAGATAGGCGGTGGTATAAACCCCTATTACCAAAGTCGGATTGATGCCACCATCGAACTCTTCAGGGCTGGGAAGATTTCCTATGTGCTGGTAAGCGGGGACAATGGGAGTGTCTATTACAATGAGCCCAATACCATTAAGAAGGACCTTATGGAGCGAGGTATTCCGGAAAAAAGGATTTTCCTCGATTATGCAGGGTTTCGTACCCTGGATTCCATGGTGCGTGCGAAAATTATTTTTGGCCTGGATTCAGTAACTGTAATCTCCCAGGAATTCCACAATGAGCGCGCATTGTTCATAGCCTCCCGAAAGGACTTGCATGCCATAGGTTATAACGCCAGGGATATCTCTGGGTCTCAGGGTTTCAAAGTGCAGGTGCGGGAATATTTCGCCAGGGTCAAAGTATTCCTGGATCTTATTTTTAATACACAGCCAAAATTTTACGGAAAACGGATCGAAATCGAATAAGGCCCAAAGTTTGTATTTTAGACGGCTGCAACCATGAACCAATTCAAGACGTTACTCAAAAACCTGGGGCCAGGCCTGCTCTTCGCCAGCATGGCCATAGGCACCTCCCATTTGGTTCTTTCGACCAAGGCCGGGGCCACCTATGGATGGGCCATGATCATCCCTATCCTGCTAGCCAACCTTCTTAAATACCCGTTTTTTGAATTCGGGATCAGGTATACCAATGTAACCGGCCGCAGTCTTATCGAGGGGTACTCCCGCAGGGGCAAGGCCTACATGTGGGTATATGCGCTGATAACCCTGGTAACTACGTTTACCATCCTGGCCGCCCTGTACGTGGTAACAGCAGGCTTGTTGGCCAACCTTTTCGGCATTACCGCATTTACCGTCAGCCAGATTGCCCTCGGTTTGTTCGCGTTTCTATCGGTTGTTTTAATTGTCGGCCGGTATAAATTCTTGGAAACTACCCTCAAATTTGTTGTGACCATTCTTTTTGTTGCACTCCTGGCCACCACGGTCCTGGTGCTCTATAAACCCGCCGTGGAAGCGGTCCCGCAATTTGAGACCCCACCCATTTTCGATTCTGTTGGAATCCTTTTCCTCATCAGCCTGATTGGCTGGATGCCCACTGCTGTGGAGGCCAGTAGCTGGATCAGCCTCTGGAGCCTTGAGAAGTACAAGAGCCTGGGGGGAAGGCCCCCACTGAAAGAAGCCCTGCGCGAATTCAATACAGGGTACATCACAACCGCCCTGCTTGCAGTATTCTTCCTGCTCATCGGCTACCGTACCCTTTATGGCACCCAAACGGAACTCAGCGGGAATGCGGTAACTTTTGCGGACCAGGTGGTATCGCTCTTTACCACCCATATAGGGGAATGGGCTTATATTTTTATCGCAGTTTCCGCTTTTGCCACCATGTTCAGCACCTGCATGACCGCACATGATGCCATCGCCAGGGTGAGTGTGGATGTGCTGGAATATCTGAGGCCCGATAAAAAACGTTTTGATAAGAAATGGCATTACGCCGCCGCCGTCCTGGTACTGACCGGGATGAATTACCTGGTTCTGACTGCCTTTAGTGCCAATATGGGAGACCTGGTTGCCCTGGCTACCTTTATATCCTTTGTGCTGGCCCCCCTGGTTGGATATATGAACCTGAAGAATGTAAGCAGCGATGATCTCCCACGGGAACACCATCCGGGGCCGGGCCTGCGCCTGCTCACCTATCTGGGCATCATCTTCCTCTCGCTTTTATCGGTCTATTATCTCTGGATGATACTTACCTGATTTCCAGTTACTATTTGGGGAATAACCTAAGGAATGCAGATTCTCCTTCCGTACTTTAATTAATATGTTGCCGAACTTCTAATTTATGA
>JARRLI010000209.1:0-3468 GCA_037387145.1 Robiginitalea sp.
GGGGTGCTTCATGCTCATGAATATAGGGGATACTCCAATCGTATCCCAAAACAACCTGCTTACCTCCGTGGGTTGGAAGATCAACGGACAGACCACCTATGTGCTGGAAGGCAGTATTTTCATTGCTGGTGCAGTCGTACAATGGCTGCGGGACAGTCTAAAGATTATTGACACTTCTGCCGAGGTAGAACAGCTGGCTTCTTCTGTGCCCGACACGGATGGGGTGTATTTTGTTCCTGCCTTTGCAGGCCTGGGGGCCCCATACTGGAACCAAAAGGCCCAGGGTAGTATTTTCGGGCTCACAAGGGGCAGTACGGATGCGCATATCGCCAGGGCAGCCCTGGAATCGATTGCCTACCAGACCATGGACATCCTGAAGGCTATGGAGGCTGATTCCGGTATCCCGATCAGGGAACTGCGGGTAGATGGTGGAGCCACAGTTAACGATCTTCTGATGCAGTTTCAATCCGATGTGCTGAATACAGAAACGGTTCGGCCGAAAATTGTTGAAACAACCGTAATGGGGGCCGCGTTCCTTGCCGGCCTTGCAGTAGGCTACTGGGACGACCTGCAGGAGATTGAAAAACTATGGCAGGAAGAAAAGCGATTTAACCCTGCAGAAGAACGCAGTGATATCGAAACGCGTATTAAAGGATGGTATCGCGCTGTGCGTGCATCTGAATTCTGGGCAGAGGACCCTTTAAAAGATTAAATATAATGAGTGCTTTTTTAGCGGAGATTGTAGGAACCTTTCTTTTGATACTCCTGGGATGCGGGGTAAATGCCAATGTAGTCCTTAAGGATACGAAAGGGCACAACAGTGGATGGATCGTCATTACCACAGGGTGGGGGCTTGCAGTTTATGTGGCCGTTGTGGTGGCAGGCCCGTATAGCGGGGCTCATATAAACCCGGCCGTTACACTTGGCCTGGCCGCTGCAGGAACTTTTCCATGGAGTGAAGTCATCCCCTACATCACAGCACAGTTAATTGGAGCCCTATCCGGGGCATTCCTGGTGTGGCTAATGTACAAGGATCATTTCAACCGAACCGAAGATCCGGGAATGCAGCTTGGCGTCTTCAGTACGTCCCCTGCGATCCGGAATCCCTTGTTGAATCTGCTGGGAGAAATCGTAGGGACATTCGTGCTCGTTTTTACCGTGCTATATTTCACCGATGCCACCCTCGGCAATCCGGGCACGATCATTGGCCTGGGATCTTTGGGAGCCCTGCCCGTGGCTTTTCTTGTCTGGGGAATCGGTTTGTCCCTGGGGGGTACCACAGGATATGCGATCAACCCTGCCCGTGACCTGGGTCCCAGAATCATCCATAGCCTGGTTCCCATGAAAAACAAAGGGTCCGGGGACTGGGGATACAGCTGGATACCTGTTGTAGGACCTGCTGCAGGCGGTGTGCTGGCAGCCCTTCTCTTTTTGATCCTGTCCGCTTAGTATTGGAGATGAAGGCAGGTTATTCTTCCTGATCCCGGTCAAGCCGGTATCCGGGGCTATTGCATTTTATCCGGGTAGTCAGAAAACACTCCATCAACCCCCATGGCCTTGAGTCTTTGGAAGTCTGAAGGATCATTAACCGTCCAGGTGTAAATCTTAAACCCTTCTTCATGAATGCGACTGACGTTAGCCGTATCGAGTTGTGCGTAATGTGGATTAATAGCCTCTGCCCCAAGTTCACGGGCCACCGGAAGGGCTTCCAATGGGTCACCTTCAGTGAGCACAGCGATACGCCCGGTCGGATTATATTCCCGATACCGTCGCAGCTCTTCCCAGTCAAAACTCGATATCAAAAACTGATCCGCCGTCCATCCGCGTTTATCAGTGTAGAAGGTCACTGTTTGATGAATATTATCCGCTGTTCCCTTTCCTTTGAGTTCAATGTTTATTGGCACCCTGTGATCAACCAGTGTAAGGACCTCCCGCAAAGTCGGGATCCTGTGGCCACCTTGCAGCATGAGATTTTTTAAATCCAGGAAATAATATTCCTCTATCCGTCCTCCGCTGTTGGCCAGGCGATCCACGCGTTCATCATGGAATACCACAATTTCACCGCTCCTGATCTGGAAAACATCTATTTCGATCATATCCACCCCAAGGTCAAGGGCCTTCTGTACAGAGGCTAAAGTGTTCTCCGTTTCATAGCCCATGGCACCACGGTGTCCAATGATCAATGGCCCTGAAGGAGAAGGGGTACAACTACTCATAAGCAGGCATAAAACTATTAGCAGGTTGAAAATCCGCATGTTCATTCTTTTGTTGGCTAAAATAAGGTTTCTGTTACTAATTTTGGAATTAGCGGACTTCAACACTGCAAATTTCCGTTAATCATGCCGAATGATTGATTATATTTAGCTCATTATTAACCAATTAATTCAATAAACATGTTCTCAAAACAAAATCTTCTGGCCACGGTAGCAGCTACAGTGGTCATGTTCCTGTGCGGCTATCTTATCTGGGGGATGGCATTGGCTTCATTTTTTGATACCCACTCGATTGTTAATGTCATGAAACCGGATGAGGAACTAAATATGGTATTGATTCTCCTGGGAAATTTATTCGCATCCTTTAGTATGGCAAGCCTCTATGGCAAATGGGCACGCGGGCATCACAGCTTTGGTCAGGGATTCACCTTCGGGGCCTGGATTGGTGTCATTATTGGAATCGGAATGGGCCTGGTATGGCTGGGGACCTCTAATTTTATGGATACGACCGGCCATGTAGCAGAGGCCGTTATAGATATTTTATATTATGGGATCATCGGAGGCGTTATCGCGATAGTGTATAATGCTACTGCTTCCAAAGAAGCCTCCTGAGAAAAAGAGATTTGATCTAGTCAGGGCTGCGGCAGTTGCGTTTGCCCTGACTATTTCACCCTCAGGATAACCGATTCCAGGGGAGCCAGCTTTACGGGGACTGACCCGCTGCCCTCCTCCACTTTTAGCGGTAAGTTCGGCTTGCCGTACAGCATCTCTTCAAGGGCATGCTCTCCATTTGCCAGTTCCCACTCCTTCATGATCTCCCCGGGAATTTTCAAGGCCATATCATACGAATTTGAAGTGTCGAAGTTACAGAGGATGATCAATTTCTCAGATTCTGACCAGCGCACGAAGGAATATACCCTGTGATCATAGGAAGGCGTATGCTCCTTATTGTAATAGTGAATGTCCCTGGAGGCTCCGGTCAGGGCTTCACTTTGAATAACGAAATTCAGCAGGCGTTTGTAGAAATCCCGCAGGGACAGCTCTTCCGGGTAGGATGCGCCGCCATCGAAGTTTTTGTTATTGACCCATCGCTGGTGGTGGGGGACCCCTATGTAATCAAAAATCGAGGTCCTGGAAGGCTTTCCAAATCCTGCATCCTCAGTACCGGGCTCCCCTACTTCCTGCCCGAAGTATATCATGGTGGGAGCAGTGCTCAAAGTAGCGCTAACGACCATGGCCGGCATGCCAATACGCG
>JARRLI010000210.1:0-3433 GCA_037387145.1 Robiginitalea sp.
CCGCGATTCGGATAGGTTTCCGAACTTCCCATTCAGCAGCACGAAGGTTGAGATTTGCGGAACCGAAGGATTCCTACAATATAGCAGGCACGGTGGCGGTTGGCAGGCGTTCGATGGGATGAACAAACATGGAGGGTCTATCTTTCAAGACTTTGGAAGGGCACAGGTTTCCCCTCAGGATTTTGAGATGCACCTCATATCTCTGTGCTCTATCGTTATCAAAGCGGATGGAAAGGTGTCTCAGCAGGAGCTCGACTATGTCCGTCAATATTTCCTGGGCACCTACGGGAAGGAAAAGGCAAATGCCATATTCAGGACCTTTAACGAGGTCATTAAAAAAAGAGAGATCTCCCCTCAGCGAATTTGCTCCTACCTGAATCAACGCACCAGGTATGAAGTCCGACTTCAATTGATACATTTTCTTTTTGGGATTGCCGGAGCGGACGGAAATGTAAGTGCGGCTGAAGTAGCAAAATTAAGGGAGTTGGCGGGATATTTGAGATGCGGACCAAGGGATTTTGAAAGTATCAAAGCCATGTTCTTCGAATCTGCAGATACGGCCTATACCATTTTGGAAATTGAGCGTTCCGCTACGGATGAAGAGGTGAAAAAGGCCTATAGGAATATGGCAAAAAAATACCACCCGGACCGGGTTAATACAAAGGATGAGGCCATCAAAAAGGGTGCTGAGGAAAAATTCAAGCAGGTACAGAAAGCCTATGAACAGATTCAGAAGGAGCGCGGCATATAGCGTTATGGAAGGAATTAAATTTAATCAGAACCTATGAATGACTTTTGGTTTTATACGCAGCTTGGATTTTCCCATGTCCTGGACCCCGCCGGTTATGACCATGTATTGTTCCTAACGGCTTTGGCCCTGCCGTTCACCTTTGCCCAGTGGAAGAAGGTATTCTGGCTGGCCACCTTATTTACCTTTGCACATTGTTTCTCCCTGGCCCTTGCTGCTTTTGGGATCGTCGAAATCGATCCGGACCTGATAGAACTCCTCATCCCGGTCACTATTCTGATTACAGCCCTTTTCAACCTCTACATCGAAAGGCATGGTGATTCGCTGAGAAACGCCTTTCGCATTGATTTGATTGCAACAGGTTTTTTTGGCCTTATCCACGGTCTCGGTTTTTCCAACTATTTCAGGATGCTAATGTCCGGAGAATCTGAAAAAATGAGTCCGCTGATCGGCTTTGCTGCAGGAATTGAAGCAGCCCAGTTACTGGTGCTCCTGCTGGTATTGACAGTGACATATGTAGTCCTTAGGAGGCTGTCTTTTAACAGAACCTATTATGTTTGGGGGGTCAGCTTGCTCATTGCCTTTATTTCGCTCAAGCTGATCTTTTTCTAAAAAAGCAAGTCCTATTTTCACTCAAAATTAACCAAAGTAGGTTTGTGGGGCTTTGTAAAAGCCGGTATCTTAGTGGATTCCAGTGCGTAATTCCCTGGTCGAGGGGATTTAGGGAAAGAAAATGAAAAAGAAAAAGCAGGAAAAATACGACAGGGCATATCTTAGAATGGCCTATGAATGGGGAAAGCTGTCCTATTGCAATCGTAAGCAGGTAGGGGCTATCATAGTTAAGGATCGTATGATCATATCAGACGGTTACAATGGCACCCCAACCGGTTTTGAGAATATATGCGAGGATGAGGGAGGGTACACCAAATGGTATGTGCTTCATGCGGAAGCAAATGCCATATCCAAAGTAGCTTCCTCAACGCAATCCTGTGAAGGGGCAACCTTGTATATAACCTTGTCGCCCTGCAGGGAATGCAGTAAGCTGATCCACCAGTCAGGGATCAACCGGGTGGTCTATCAACATGCCTATAAGGATGACTCCGGCCTGAGTTTCCTGGAACGAGCCGGAGTGGAACTCCTTCACTTACCCATTATTGAAGATCCTGCGGAAGTACAAAAAGATTAAATTGAGAAAGCGATATTATATAGGACCTGCTGTTGTGGCCTTTTCCCTGGCCCTTGGGATCTTTGTGGGTGGTAAGTTGCATTTCGACGATACGCCGGAAAAGCTTTTTACCACGAATTCCAAGAAGGACAAGCTCAACAGGCTAATCGATTACATTGACTACGAATATGTTGATGAGGTCGATACGGACAGCATCGTGGATGTCACCGTAAATAATATCCTGGATAAACTCGATCCTCACTCTGTTTACATCCCGAGGGAAGAAATGGAACGGGTAAGCGAGAACATGAAAGGGGATTTCGTGGGAATCGGCATCAACTTTTACATGTTTCGAGACACGGTCACGGTCACCCGCACTATCAAGGACGGCCCAAGCCGGCGAAGAGGTCTCAAGTCCGGAGATAAAATCCTTTTGGCCGATGGGGACACCCTTTTCGGAAAGCGTTTGTCAAGCTTGGAAATCGTAGATCGTCTAAAAGGGCAGGAAGGCAGCCAGGTGGTTCTTACCATTTACAGGAAGTCAGAAGATCGCACATTTCGGTTGCGGCTGCAGCGGGACCGTGTTCCTATACGCAGTATCGATGCCTATTATATGTTGCGGCCTGATATGGGGTATATCCGTATGAATCGTTTTGCAGAAACTACTTTCGAGGAGTTTCGGGAATCCCTGCAGGATCTCATTGGGCAGGGTGCCAAAAAATTGGTGCTGGACCTGAGGGACAATCCCGGAGGGTACCTGAACATCGCCGAAGGTATAGCAGATGCATTCCTCCCTGAGGGAAAAGTGATACTCTATACAAAGAACAAAAAAGGACAGGTTGAAAAGACATTTGCAACTTCCCGAGGGAATTTTGAGAATAAGCCTGTTTATGTGTTGATTAACGAGCGTTCTGCCTCAGCTTCAGAAATAATAGCCGGCGCACTTCAGGATAATGATATTGGTACTATTGTGGGTAGGAGGTCCTTCGGAAAAGGGCTGGTGCAAAGAGAGATGGATCTGGGAGACGGTTCTGCCGTAAGGTTGACTGTTTCACGCTACTACACACCCACAGGCCGGTCCATTCAAAGAGATTACGATAATGGTTCCCAGGATTATTACCAGCGCTATATGGAACGCTACCATAATGGCGAACTGGTTACTGCAGACAGCATCAAAATTGCAGATTCCCTCAAATTCACCACGCCCAGGGGTAAGATAGTATATGGAGGTGGGGGAATCATTCCGGATGTGTTTGTCCCCATTGGAAGCAATGAGGAGGAGACGTTGCAGGCGTTGGATTCAAGAGGGGACTTCTCTTCTTTTGCCTTTGAACATCTGGAGGAAGACCGTACCCGTTATGCCGATTACAGCGCAGCGGAGTTCGTCAGCGAGTTTTATACAGACGACATCCTTTTCGAAAGATTTATTGACTACACTCGAAGGTATAATTTCAAACTGGATTTTTACCAGTACCAAGACCTTATAAAGCGATACCTGAAGGCCGCTATTGCAGAGCAAT
>JARRLI010000211.1:0-3421 GCA_037387145.1 Robiginitalea sp.
GGGCCGCAACAGGGGTGCGTCCTCATTCAGTGCCGTGAACGGATCTACAATGGCCTGCATGGGTTCGTAATCGATCTCGACGGCGTCGGCCCCGTCCACTGCCACATACCTATCTGTGGCAATAACTGCACAGACCTCCTGAGACTGGTGCATCACCGTATCGGTGGGTAGTACCATCTGGGTATCTGAGAGCAGTGTGGGCATCCAGTGCAGGTTGTACTGAGCCAGGTCCTCCCCGGTAATCACCGCCAGAACCCCATCAATGGCCAGGGCTTTTTCTTTATTGATACCCTTGATTTTAGCGTATGCATAGGGACTTCGCACCATGACCATATGGAGCATTCCCGGTAATTTCACATCGTCTACATAGTTTCCTTTACCGTGTAAAAAACGGGCGTCTTCTTTTCTTTTTACAGAGTGTCCCATTCCGCCAACCTCTGCTGATGTTTTACATTTAAACATGATTCTTTAATTTATTTGAGGTTAGACTGTTGCTTCTTTTTCCTTTTGCATTTCCTGAGCGGCTTGCTGAACGGACTTCACAATATTGTTGTATCCGGTACACCGGCAAAGATTCCCTGAGATGCCCCAACGGATTTCCTCTTCAGTAGGATTGGGATTGTTCTTTAGGAGATCCACGCTGCGCAGGATCATTCCAGGAGTGCAAAATCCGCAGTGAAGCCCATGCTGATCGTGGAAGGCCTGCTGGATCGGATGGTTTGTCCCTTCCGGAGACAGCCCTTCGATAGTGGTGATCTCTGCTCCGTCGGCCCTGACGGCCAGATACGTACAGGATTTCACGGACTTCCCATTCAACAGGATCGTACAAGCTCCGCAATTGCTGGTATCACAGCCTATATGGGTTCCCGTAAGATCCAATTGCTCCCGGATAAAGTGCACCAGGAGGAGGCGGGAATCCACCTTGGCAGTGACACTTGCTCCGTTGATAGTAAGTGTTATTTCGTGTTTCATGTTCAATTTTTTATTGGTTTGCTCTTTCGAGGGCTTTATTCAACATTCGTTTGGTAATCGTATTGACAAGGGAACGCTTGTAGGCTTCCGAACCCCTGAGGTCTGAAACGGGTTCACAATCCTCACTGGTTATCACTCCGGCCTGTTCAATCAAGTCTTGCGTGATTTTCTGACCACGGAGTAGTTCCTCAGCCCGCTCTACGCGCATAGGTACTGCACTTACATTGGTAAGGCCGATCCCGACCTGCTGGCATACGCCCGCGTCATCGAGTTCGAGGTAGACGGCAACCCCGGCAGTAGCGTAATCCCCTACCTTCCGCTCAACCTTTTGATAAGCCCCACCGCAACCTTTCCTGGCTTTTGGTACCTGGATCTCCACCAGGATATCCGTGGGCTCGAGGGCAGTCATATAAAAACCGTGGAAAAATTCGTCAATCGGAATGGATTTGGTGCCGTCTGCACCTTCGGCTACGATGGTGGCCCGCATGGCGAACATCAGGGCAGGTTGGTCATTAGCGGCATCCCCGTGGGCAATGTTGCCACCGATGGTTCCCACATTTCGCACAGAAGGGTCGGCCGTTAGTTTGATGGCATCAGAAAAAATATGGTAATTCTCCTTAAGCAGATCCGAGTACTCCATTTCCGTCTGGGTGGTAAGCGCCCCAATCTTTAGTACGTCGCCGTCTTCCTTAATGTAGGAGAGGCCATCGATCTTACTGATGTCGATAATATGCTCCGGTGTCGCGAACCGGAGTTTCATCATGGGAAGCAGGCTATGTCCTCCTGACATAAACTTGGCCTCCTCGCCGAGTTCTTCGGCCATGGCGATCGCGTCTTTGACCGATGCTGCCTTGTGGTAGGTGAAATTAGCTGGGATCATATGTTATTAGAATTAAAAATATGAGGTAAACAATAAATATATCATTTAATTTCTGATGTATCAATAAGAGATGCTATTCATTAACATATTATTAATGAACTGCGTGATATCTGGTTTTTAAGGATTTCTGCCTGGGGACAGAAAATAGCCTTTCATTGTAAGATTGTCCGTATTTTTATGAGGAATCCAAGAAGGTCCCATATGTATTCCCAGCTTTATTTTGATTACAATGCGACTACTCCCTGTGACCCGGCAGTATTAGAAGCCATGATGCCGTACTTCAGGGAACATTTCGGCAACCCCTCCAGCAGTCATGCCTTTGGCTGGCTCGCAAAGGATGCCGTGGAAAAAGCCAGAAACCAAATTGCGTCCAACCTGATGGTTAGCCCGAATGAGCTCATCTTTACCTCGGGTGCGACCGAAAGCATAAACATGGTCCTCAAAGGAGCGGTCCGGATGGGGGAGGAGAAGGGAAAACACATTATAACTACAAGGGCCGAACACAAGGCAGTACTGGATACATGTGCGTTTCTGGAACGTTGGGGTTTTGAGGTAACCTCCCTGGAGGTAGATGCACAGGGCCAACTCTCTCTGGAACAGCTTCGCAACGCCTTGCGTCCGGATACCGTGCTGGTTTCGGTTATGTATGCCAATAATGAAACAGGCATCATACAACCCTTGGAGGAAATTGCTGAAATGACCCACGCCAACGGTTCCCTTTTATTTTCCGATACTACCCAGGCACTGGGAAAAATACCAGTGAATGAGGTGTTGGCCAGGGTAGATTTTGCCTGTTTTTCAGGACATAAGGTATATGGCCCAAAGGGTATCGGGTTGACCTATATAAAAAGAAATGAAACAGATGCCATGCTTCCGTCGTTTATTCAGGGCGGAGGGCAGCAACGCGGGCAACGCGGAGGAACCATCAATACCCCACTGATTGTCGGTCTGGCTAAAGCCATTCAACTGGCCTGTAAGCATCTTGAAGCTGAACAGAAACGCCTAAGGGTCCTGCGGGATCGTTTGGATGAGGGTTTGTCGGGTATCGAGCTGGCGGTTTCCAATAACCAGTCAACGGACAGATTGCCCAACACCTCCCATTTCTCCTTTCCCTATGTTGATGGCGCCAACCTGCTAAACGCGTTAAGCCGGGAAATTGCCGTATCCAACGGTTCCGCCTGCAATTCAGCCTCGGTGGAACCCTCCCATGTATTGCGGGCAATGGGGGTTGAATCTTCCCTGGCCTACGCCTCCTTGCGGTTGAGCCTGGGCCGGCACACCACGGCCGATGATATCGACAAGGCAGTTGCCATTGTTTCCAGTGCGGTTGCGGCACAAAGGGAGCGCAATATCCTGTGGGAGCGGAGAAAATGATAGGGTTGATACAATCTCAAAGCGATAAATGGGGAATCACTTTGCTCACAACACCCGAGCCACCCATGAATTATAATCCCATTATCTAACTGCATCGAGCATACATGGCCTATCGCATTTACGTAGTAGAATTATCCAAAAGGGTATTTACCGAGCACCGAAGATTTCGGGAGGCAAACCCACAGTTTAATGGGG
>JARRLI010000212.1:0-3415 GCA_037387145.1 Robiginitalea sp.
ACAGGGGTTCTGTGTTGAAGACACCGACCTGGTCGTATATTCCTGCAAGGCCAAGCCGGTAATCTATGGAGGCAACATTGAATCCATTTTCTACCAGGGCGTTGAAATAGGGATGGTATATTTCCCTGTCGCGAGCACCCCTTGCAAAACCGCCACCAAATATAAAAATGACGCAAGGTCTGATATTCGAATCTCCCTTTTCAGAGTAGAAATCCAGATAAAGGGTAGAATCCCGCTCGGTAAAGGCGAGGGTTTTTTTATCAATAGTTTCTGAAATCAGTCCTGATTGCTGCCCATGCATCGGGCAGGCGAACAACAGGGACAAGGTCAGAATTTTAAAAATCCGTTTCATAGTATTCGTATTGTTTAATTCCAAAAGTACGCCGTTGGCGTTCGGAATGCAGGTTCCCTGGAGTAATCTTCAATAATTTAGGAGCGTGCTGCACGGTCCGCTAGGTTGTAACTGGTCTCATGACTTACGCTCCTGGTTGAAGTAAACAAGGTAATAGTACATCCCGCGTTCCTCGTCCCAGCCTTTTTCAACAAACTTCTCGGCAGATTCAGGGTTCACAAAGTCCATTTTTATCTGAATGTGCGTGTCTAGGCTGATCACATTCTTGATCTTTTTCCGGCTGTCTGAAACTGCCTTATTCGCAATCTGGAAACTGGAAACATCTTCGATACTGTATCTGGGTCCCTTTTCATTTTTATAGTGTTTGAATTCGGGGATGAGCTCCGGATTTTCCATTACCTCATTTAAAAACCGGCTCTCTACAAAAGTATCGTTCTTCGCAAAGTGGTTTACTGCCCGGTTTACAAACAGGACTTCCTGCTGTTTATCCTCAGCTGGTAATACAACATCCTTTGCAAAATTCTGGCAGAATTTCAGGTAATTCTTTGTGTAGAAATTTTCGTCTGTAAGCGGTGCCAGCCCAAGAAATTCAGTAACCCAATATTTCGCATCGTACCGATTGCTGTCTACAGAAAGCACCCTGTAGCCTTCGGCTGCATCCCTGTTGAAAATCAAACATCCTTTATCCAGGCGTTGGAGGTTTACCCCCTGTTGTACCACCATATCCAGATTGGCCTCTTTTTCATCAAATTGAAGAAAATCCTGCTTAATCTCACTTTTGAAGATACCTATGGCATCCAGGCGTTCGTTATCCAGAAGTACATCTGTAAAGTAGGCCACATAACACTCTCCGTTCTTTATGTGTGGGTGGTTGGACTGACTGTGCAGATGTTTGGCAATCTCCCTTGATTCTTCCTGAAGTAGTTCCGGGGAACGGAATATTTTTCCGGCCGCCTGATGGATCGGGTGAAATTCGAGGTCAGCTTCATGATCAAACCTGAAGTAATTTTCTTCTTTCTCCCGGAAGGGTTTGAAAAAATACTCCTTTAAAAGTCCGCTTAATTCATCGTTTAAAAGACAGGGAGATTCAGATAGAAAAAAGGCTTCACCTCTGTGTTTATTCCCCACTCGATGCAGGGATACAGATTCAAGCTGGGTAGCGTATAAATTGAGCATTGTATGTTTTTAGGTAGTTTCAACAACAGGGAGCCTGTCTGAGATCAGTTCCAGTTTTCTTCAAAATCAAGATCGTCATAATTACCCATGGGTTCATCCAGATCAAGGTCAGGGTCTGCTTCAAAACTCTTTTCTGGCGGAGCATCCGGGAGTTCACCAAAACTGAAGATCATATTGGGGTAGCTGCGGCCGTCTTCCCGAGGTACAATATCGGCCAGTTCAACAAAGAAGGTCCACATGTTGAGAAAATCGTAGACAT
This sequence comes from Robiginitalea sp., assembly GCA_037387145.1. Lineage (GTDB taxonomy): Bacteria > Bacteroidota > Bacteroidia > Flavobacteriales > Flavobacteriaceae > Robiginitalea. Next base: position 1,788 of record JARRLI010000212.1, read on the forward strand.
ACAGCAACTTGGGAAACTGTTCCCCCATTACATCGGTTAGTGTGGTATCCCGCATCAGCCGCGTACCATCCCCTGTTTCCCTGATATCAAACAGCGGTATTTCCTCATCCTGGTTCCAGTTTTCGTCAGCCGTATAGAAAGACGCCATCTCATTTCCAAGAAACCCAAAAGACTGGGTTATAGCATCGTGCAATTCTTCCAGGTTGCTTTCGGCAGGGATTTCCAGATCCCGGAAGACATCTTCTTCTGCGTCCAGGATAATTCGGATCTTGTAGATCATTTGGAATCTGATATTACTATTCCGGCAAATTTACAAAGAAATACGGGTTTGGGTGGCTTTGTTCAGATCCAAAAGCGCATACCATTGCAATCCAAATAAAATGGCGGCCAGGGCCAGGTGTAATGGTTGACTGCCCCATGGAAATCCAAGATAGTTCATGGCCGTTCCTGTAGTAATGATGCCCAATAAAACCAACAGGGAGGCATAGATTTTTTTATGTCCCAAATCAAGGTTGTAAACGCGGTAAGCCGCCCAGAGGTGCAGCAGAAGAATCAAAATGGAAAAAGAACGGTGGACATAGAAAATGGTGCCTGCATTTTCAAGCCATTCGCCCTTTCCACCATATCCGAGTACTTCAAGTTGTCTGTCGATGAACTGGCGTACCTGGGTACCCATCAGGATTTGTAATAGACTAAGCGGAACGATCAGCCACCAAATCCTGCTGGTAACCAAATCGTGCTTGAATTCATGTGCTTTTGTATCAGCTCGCTGAATCATCCAAATTAGCAGTGCAACGATCAACAGGGCCATGAACATGTGCAGGGTGATCTTGACCGGTTCCAGCACAGAATACACTACAGTGGCCCCGAGCCAGGCCTGAAACCCGATTGCAAACACTCCAACCCAGGCCAGCAGGACTCTGGATCTTCGTTCCTGCCACCAGGCCATGGAAAACAGGGCCAGAGCCAACATGGCAAGACCCGCAAGGGCCCCCAATAAGCGGTTTATATATTCTATCCAGGTATGTGTGGCATTGAAGACTGCATATTCATGCCTGGTATAAGGTGCCCAGTTCCCTTCATCGAAAGAGGCTCCTGTTCTGAAATTCTGCTCTGCCAGCAACAGGGACTCGTTTCGGATGATAACCTGGCCTTTTTTGTACTCTTTATCAGGCGTCCAAAGCAATTCCCTCTCTTCAGTAGGAGGTATCAGATATCCGAAGCACTTAGGCCAGTCCGGACAGCCCATTCCGCTTCCGGTCATACGCACAACGGCCCCTGCCAGGATTACCAGATATACCAGGATCAGGGATGTTCTGGCAAGCGGCAGATAGGCGTTTTGCATCCAATTTTTCATCTTTCTTTGTCTTTTGGGGAACCGGGATCCGTTTTCAATCCAAGTTCAAGGCCCTTTTGAATCATGTAGTTGCGGGCAGCCTCGTGCTCATTGGGTATTTCTCCCTCCAAAATGGCTTCCTTAATAGCCTCTTTTAGAATTCCAATTTCTCTGGAAGGTTCTAAATTAAACGTTTCCATGATTTCTTCCCCGCTGACCGGTGGTTGAAAGTTACGGATCCGATCACGCTCCTCGACTTCCTGTATTTTATTGCGCACTAATTCGAAGTTTC
>JARRLI010000213.1:0-3406 GCA_037387145.1 Robiginitalea sp.
GCGCTTTGCTTTCCGGTTATGGTTTATGAGCGTATATTTGTCGAAAATTTATCATACCCATGATCAGAGAAACTGCTGCCTTACCGCTGAACATATTTGTACTGGTGATACTACTGTTGGCTGGGTCCAGCAGCAATGCACAGCGCAAATCAGACCTCATCAACCAAATCGATAGTCTGCAGTCCCAGGTTCGGGGCCTGCAAAAATCGCTTTCAGAAACCCAGGCACGCGAAAAGGCAAGTTTGGCAAGGGCAGCGTCCTATGAGACCCAGGTAACTGAACTCAAAGAGGCTAATGCGACCCTGCTTCAAAACCTGGGTAATTTCGCGGATGTTTCCAACAAGAACTCCGCGTCTCTCAATCAGGCACTGGCATCCCTGAATTCCCGCGAATTACAATTAAAAGGCATCGTGGAAACAATGAGCCGCAATGATTCCATCATTATCAACTTGCTCAGTGATGCCAAGGGAACACTGGGAGCAGATGCCCGTTTGAAAGTAGCGGCTGGAAGCCTGGTTATTTCAGCAGGTCTGACAGAGCTGTTCGGGAGTGATACAGGAACCGGGTTGACTGAAGAGGGAAAAGCATGGCTGGGTCGGGTGGCAAACCTTCTGAAAACTCATCCTGATTTTGGCATAGGCCTGGACGGTCTGTCTATGACCGGTGACATTGACCTGGCAACTGCCCAGGCAACTTCTGTAATGAACTCCCTGCGAAATGATTATGATATTTCTGAAATCCGAATGCAAGCCCGTGGGAGAGACGGCAATTTCAGTGAAGGGGTAGATATCCTTTTGCATCCGGATTACAGAAAGTTCTATCAGTACGTCAAGGATGAGTTAAAAAACTAACCGCACAGCACCGTATTTTTGTAAATACTTTTTAAGCGTTTCCTTCGTTCTAAATCTCGACAACCCATCTAAACCCATTCAAAATGACCGGAGAAACTATCCTTCAGCTTTTTGGCTATCTGCTACCCGCTGTAGTAACCGGTGCCGTGGCCTTTTATTTTTTCAGGCTGCATACCCAAAATGAAGAAGGGCGAAGAAGATTCCTGCTTCATCAAGACACTCAGAAGAACACCCTTCCAATTCGTTTACAGGCCTATGAACGGATGGCGCTTTTCCTCGAGCGGATTTCCATGCCCAACCTTGTAGTGCGCGTAGCACCCAAGTCTGCTGATAAAACAGAATACGAGAACCTGCTGATACGAAACATCGAAAATGAATTTGAACACAATCTTTCTCAGCAGATCTATATGACGGATGAATGCTGGAATGTGATCAAGGCTGCTAAGAATGCGACGATTCAGGCCATTCGAAAGTCTTCTATGAGCGAATCGGACAGCGCTGATAAACTGCGTGAGGATCTTCTGAGCGATACTATGGACAAAGCATCTCCTTCGGCTACTGCCCTTTCCTTTGTGAAGAAGGAAATCGGAGCACTCTGGTAAGACCTAGTCTAATTCAAGCTCACTGCTTTCATCACTCCGTGAGGCCGCATACAGGTACCCGCTTTTCCACCATTTGGTCATCTGTTCTTTGTCGAATACAAGGGAATTGGTGGTAAGTATGGTCGGAGTATAGTAGAAATTGATGATGGCTCCCTTATGATTGGCCGTGAATTTCCCGATTTTTATATTATGTTGTTCTATGCGGTCAAGCATAAAGGCGAACATATTGGTCAGCAGGGAAAAAGGATTCTTTGAGGGCATCCGGTTCAGGTGTGAGACCTCCGTATGCAGAATGATGGCATCCACCTCGGTAGCGCCCCTGTGAATGGCTTCTTCTATCGGGACCATACAGCCAAGGCCTCCGTCAGCGTACTCGCAACCATTTTTACGTACCAGGCTCATAAAGGGTATATAGTTGCAGGATATCCATACCCATTCGCAAAAATCCTCGTAACTGTAGTCATTGATGGATTTGTATTCCACCTGGTTCAGCGAAAGGTTGGAAACCGTCACCAGTAATTCCCCGGGGCCTTCTTTGAGCAATCGGAATTCTTCCGGAGTTATGGTATTTCGTATAAGGCTGAGCAGATTGTGACTCTCCCCGAAGGTCTTGCTTCCCTGGATAAAATTTCTCAATACCCTCCAATGGTTGATGCCAATGGTGGCAATGCCGTACTTGTTTTGAATCGTAAAAGGACAATTGCTGAAGATACTGTTCTGGTTAACCGAAGTGTATACGCTCCGGATCTTATCAATTTTATTCAGGGCCAGGTGTGAGATCAGCAAGCTGCCCGTGGAAGTTCCCAAAAACAGATCGTATCCTTTTTCTTTATCCTCCAGCAGATATTGTGCCACGCCTCCTGCAAATGCGCCTTTACTCCCACCTCCTGATATTACAAGGGCTCTCATGATTGCTCCAATTTTTCGTAAACATAGGGATAATCCTCCCTGGGCAGGGTCCTGGCGATTTCCCAAAGTATTTCCCGACCCCCGTTATCTTGTAATAGGGTTTCGAACAGGTTCCGGGCAAATTTTCGGTACTGCCAGCTGTGATGCTCCGTGGACTGTATCAAGTCTAGGATATTCTGCCCATCCAATGCCCCGACTTCATGAAGCATTGAAAAGGCATTCTGCCGAATTTCCCATGAGTAGGCAGCGCCAGTAGTCTCTCGTAGCCCCTGCAAATAGGCTTTTTTAGTTTCAGGTTCCACCCCTGCTTCTGTAAGAAGCGAAAGCAGCCACCAGAGTTGCTTCAATCCGATATCTGCAAGGCTGCCATTTTCAGAGATTCGATCCAGGTATTTTCTTCTTTCAGGAGGGTTCACCACCCACAACCTGAAGAGGGCAGCTTCCCTAAGGTCATAACTCGGTGCATCCAGCCATGCTTCCACCAAGGGAACCATCCAGGGTTCAATTGTCTGGGTAGTAACCAGCAGTGTCTTGGAAACAGGCAAGGACCCTTCTAGAAAGAGGGTATCCAAAAATGGACGGTTAAACAATTCCCGGTAGTCGCGAATCAAATGCTCCCTGTAAGCGCTTTCCGCATGGGCCTTCCAGGCTTTCCTTATTGTCCCGAAGTCTGCCTGCTGCCCCGATGCGAGTTTTTGCAAACCTATATATTGCTTTATGGAAGGAGAGCGGCTCAAGAGGTAATCCAAGGCAGCTTCCCGTGGAAATGTTTTCGCTTCCAGCCAGTTCCGACGGAAGTCCGATAGGGATTGTCCAGATACCTGCTCCATTTTACTTAGGAAATCCTGTACTGTAACGTTGCCGTAGGGGTGGGCCTCAAGAAATGCCTTCACTCCTTTGCTAAATTTTTGGTCCCCTACCTGCTCCCTTAACAATATCAGAGCCCAGGCCCCTTTCTCGTAAAATGTAAGGCTGCTAGAAGTGGGATCGACAAGAGACTCTCCCCTGCCCTCCGCGTCCATTTGGGAAAGGGCCATGGCGGTG
>JARRLI010000214.1:0-3397 GCA_037387145.1 Robiginitalea sp.
TTTTAAGGAAGATTCAAAATACATTAGTTAATTTGTAACCTGCCGGCTTCAGAATGATGCAGGTATAAATAATTTAAAGCGATTAAATATTATGGATGAACTCAAAGGAAGAGTGGCTTATATCACTGGAGGATCCAAAGGTATCGGATATGGCATTGCCAAAAGATTGCTCGATGCAGGTATGAAAGTCGCCATTAGCGGACGGGACAACGAAACGCTCAAAAATGCCGCTGCTTCGCTGGGAAGTGACAATGTATTAATGGTGGTGTCTGATGTGGCTAAAATGGACGATGAGAAAAAAGCTGCTGATCAGATTTTAGGGCATTGGGGTCAGTTGGATGTGGTAATTGCCAACGCCGGGGTGGGTCATTTTGCTCCGATTGATCAGCTGGAAGCGTCAGCCTGGCACCAGATGATCGACACCAACCTTACCGGACCTTTTAATACCCTGAAAGGCACCCTTCCTGCACTTAAAGAATCCAGGGGATACTATATTACCATAGCGAGCCTGGCCGGCACGAATTTTTTTGCAAGCGGAGCTGGGTATAATGCAACTAAATTCGGACTGGTAGGTTTCAGCCAGGCGGTAATGCTGGATCTGAGACCATACGATATCAAGGTGTCTACCATAATGCCGGGTTCTGTAGCTACTTATTTCAATGATCACACTCCATCCGAGAAGGATGGCTGGAAGATACAGCCTGAGGATATTGGGGAGCTGGTATTGGATTTACTCAAAATGCATCCCAGAACTTTACCCAGCAAGATAGAGGTAAGGCCCTCCCGCCCCGATCTGAAGGGATAAGGATTATTCGGATTTGGCAAATGGGACTTCCGGGTTGAAGATTTCTGTGATCAGGTATTCCAGTGTGCTTCTGAAATCTGCCTGGGTGGTTGACGTGATCAATTCGTTGTAATTCTTTCCGGAGGATTGGCGTCCGTACCATTGGTAACCCGCACTGATGTTCTTGAAGGAGAAAACTCCGGCCTTTATACCGGCTTCATATGTAGCTGTTTGATCCTGAAGCAACCAGGAATAACAAAGCACCTGGAAGGCTTTTGATTTTTCAGGATCACTATGAAGAGATTCCCACTCCTTTATCCTGAGATGCCGGGGCTCAACCTTGCCGGTTTTATAATCTATGATCTGAAGGCTGCCGTCTACTTCTTCGATCCGGTCAACCATCCCTTTGACCCTTACCGGGTGATTCACTCCGGGTATGTGTAGTTCGCGTGAACGTTTTTCCTCCACCCCCAGGATCCGAATGCTGTGATGCCGGATTCGCTTTAGTTCAAAATCGAAGAACATTTCAAGGTATTTGTTCATTACCTGGAGTGCAATGAGGTTTTTTCCGCGCGCTGTGCTTCCTTTAAGATAGTGGTCCTGAAATGCTTTGTGCAGCAGGGAAGGTGCTTTCTTCCTCATTTCAACAATATGTGCAGGCTGCAGTATTTCTCCTTTCAGAGGCCGGTATAGAACTTCAAGGGCCTCATGCATCACGGTTCCGAAAGTATTGGCAGCCACTGTTTCTTCCAGTTCATCTGTTTCCCGGATTCCCAGGAGGTATTTTTTGTAGAATACAAGCGGGTCCTCGATATACTGGCTAAGCGAGGTGGGGGAAAACCCTGCAGTGGCCTTTTTCTCTAGCAGGTTGATCAATGTTTTTCCTTTCGTGACGTGAGGGATAGATTTAGGGGCTGCTCCCACGGTTGGAGCGGCCAGGCTATGGCTTACATTAGGTGAAATAACCGTGTCGGTAAGAAGCTGATAAATAAATCGGCTGGGTTCACCTCCTTTGAGCACATCTGGTTCAGTGTTGTAACACAGGTAAATGGTCTTTGCCCGTTGCAGCAGCCTGTAAAAATGGTAGGTGTAAACAGCATCTTTTTCCTTGTAAGTGGGAAGGCCAAACTCCTTTTTAACATCGAACGGAATAAAGGAAGCATTGGATTTCCCTGCGGGGAGAATGCCTTCGTTAACGGAAGTGATGATCACGGATTCGAAGTCCAGATTTCTGCTCTCAAGCATTCCCATTATCTGCAAGCCTTCCAGAGGTTCTCCCTGAAGGTCCAGGCGTTCTTCAGCCAATAGCTGATCGTAAAGCATTTGAAGCGATCGGACCTCGGTAACAAACGGGTATTGCTCCGTGAGATCGAATAACTGTGTGAACAAGACATGAAAATGATAGAGGTATTCCAGGCTTACGGTATCCTGACCTTTCTGGTAGGCCAGTGAAAGCTTTTCTATCAAATTCATAAACCGGGCAAGGATATCTCTGGGCCCCGGTACAGGTGACAATGAAAGGAGATCACAGAGGGCAACTGGAAACGAGAACCTGGCAAAGTCATCATTGTCCACATACATCTTATTTTCCCTGATCCAGGCAGCGGCCGTACGGGAGGGGTTAAATCCTTCCTGTCGGAACCATTCTTGTAAAAACGGATGGGCGAGTAGTTTAAGGAGCGGTTTTATGGCAACAGCAGGCCCTGTATTCCTGGTAAAGAGTTCAAAAAGAACCTCAAAGAGATGGGTTACCGGACTTTCTTTCAGCGGGTAGCCCATGGTTACATTGACGGATTCCAGGCCATCAGGAAGACTGTGCAATATCGGTGTAAGAAGGCTTTCCTCACCGAGCACCAGCGCGGTTTTATTAAACCCGGACGGGTCCTTTTTGTGAATCTTCTCCAGAAGCTCCCCGCAATACTTTGCCTGGGTAACCTGCTTGGGCAAACCGATAATTTGAATCTGCTTGGGAGAATTGAAATGACTGCTGGCCCCTTTTAAGGGATTATTTTGCAAGAACTTCCAGGTTTTGAGGTGTTTTCTTAGGAAGAGGCCTGCGTCATGCAACGAATCATCCAGATAGTAGGGGTCAACATCCCAATAGATTTGTGCCTTGCCATGGTTCAGGATTTCCTTGATAATGGATTCCTCTGCCCGGTTTAGGGCATTGAATCCAATAAATATATGTTGTGATGACCCATGTTGATTCAGATATTCGGATAACTTGCCCACCGCAGTCCGGTAGACTTGCCCCTGGTATCCGAGGCCTTCCGCCTGAAGATTGTTCCTGAACCGCTCATAAATTGGTTTGAGAGATTTCCAGAATCGTATACGTTTATCAATCATTGGGGTAGATGTGCCATCAAGGGTCCAGTGTTTGATTTCCTGGATAGATCCGAGATAGCCAAAGAAAGCTTCGGTATCTACCATATACCGATCCAATTCATTGAAATCCTGCAGGAGCATTTGGCCCCATTTCCCAAAGTCGTAAAAGGATTCTTTCTCAACCCCTTCCTGCTCCAGGAACGCTTCGTACAGGCTGAACAGCAGTTTGGTGGGAGTTCCATAGCGAAGCCCTGAGATGTGTTCAACAAAAGACTCTATGCTCAGGAT
>JARRLI010000215.1:0-3389 GCA_037387145.1 Robiginitalea sp.
ATAAACCCCGCAACTTGCGTTGCGGGGTTTGGTGCTTGTAGTGACCGCGGGAGGATTCGAACCCCCAACCCTCAGAGCCGAAATCTGATATTCTATCCAGTTGAACTACGCGGCCAATCAGCGGGCGCAAGTTACACAAAATCTGCTTTCCGGGGCGAGTAAAATACGTTCTATGGGGATAGGTTTCTGGCACTTTCGACATAGCCCAAAATCCGGTGTGTCCAGGGTCTGGAGATGCTCCTGCAGACCGGCAAGTTGTTCCCTGGCTTTCCTCAGGGCAGCTTCAGATACCGCCTTGTTGTTTATCGCATCCATTCGCGACACCCTTCCAATGGCATTGTCCGGGGCAATGGGCTCGGTAAGGGATTCATACCGTGCTACCTTCCTTCGGCCCTTTTCGATGGCTGCTTCCAGTCGTTGTCGTATCGCGCCGGTGTCCTGCATGGGATTAGGCGCTCAGGGATTGTTTCACGATTGCAGCGATTGTTTTTCCGTCTGCCTGTCCGGCCAGCTTTTGGGTTACCGCTCCCATGACCCGGCCCATATCTTTCATGGAACTGGCGCCCATATCGGAAATCACCCCTTTGACGATCTTGAGAATATCATCTTCCGAAAGCTGTTCCGGGAGGAACCGCTCCAGAACCGCGATCTGCTGTAGTTCAGGACCTGCCAGATCTTCCCTGCCCTGCTCCTGGTAAATAGCTGCACTGTCCCTGCGCTGCTTGACCAGTTTTTGTACAAGTGTGATCTCATCTGCCTCCGTAAGTTCCTTTCCTCCCCCTTTATCCGTTTTGGCCAGCAGCAGTGCTGATTTTATAGCCCGCAAAGACTCAAGGGCCACCGTGTCTTTGGCTTTCATGGCTGTTTTTAATTCCTGCATTACCTGATCCTGTAAACTCATAAACACCGTTTTAAAAGGGATACAAAGATAAATAATAAACCCGAGAAGCACTGCTTCCCGGGTTCAGATGGGTCCGTCAATTTCCTTGTACCTCCTTAGTCTACGTTGTCGTGCAGGAAGGAGTTGTTGGATCGCAGTCGAAGCTCGTCATTACTATCCTCGCTGAGCGTGGTGCGGGAGATTTTGGTATCCTCTTCGGATTCCCGGCTCAGGTCCACCCCCTGACGCTTATAGGCAGGCTCCTTCTCTATCTCATCGATACTATTGCGGTTGTGCTGGAACTTGTAATTGAAGTCTTTCAGCTTTCTTCTTCGTTCGTCTGCCCGTTCCTTTAGAATCTCTGAAATAGGACGGTCCGTGGGTTCCTGGTTCTCAGGAGCGGCAGGATTTTCAGGTTTATCGATCACCTTCTTTTCAAAGATCAGTTCATCTCCTGTGAGCTTGGGATCGTAGAATTCAGCCTTGGAGGTAGCTCCAGTCAGCGTTCGTTCCAGATCGAGGTATTCATCCAGACTGTACCGCTCTTCACCTTCCTTTTTAAATTCCAGTACAGGGGTGATCTCCACATGTTCATTCACTTTAATTTCACTAAGATCCTCATCCAGGTCGAAGGTTATAATGTTGTCCTCCTCCTGTTTTGCACTTTCCGCCTCTCTGGATTCTCCCAGGGGCTTATCAAAGGCAATGGCAAACTGATCCTCCTTCTCTGCAACCGGGGTGACAACCTCAGGGTCTACTACTTCCATATCCTTGATAAGGTCCTTGGAATCCACGATCACAAATTCTGAATCCGAAGGTTCTGCCGCTACTTCTTCATAAAAGACATTAAAGTTGCGGATATACTGTGAGGTGGGAATCAGGTCCATATTATTAGCGGGGGCCTCTTCAAGATCCTCCTCACTTACCTCCAGGGTATGGATGACCTTAGGCTCACTGAGGTCCTGTTGGGCCCGTTGTTCATCCTCCAGGGTATGAATGATCTTTTTTGATTCTGTATTGACGATCTCATCCTGCTGATCAACATTAAAACCCGTGGCAATAACGGTAACGGCAATAGCTTCCCCAAGACTCTCATCTTCGCCAACCCCCATAATGATATTGGCGCTGTGGCCGGCCTCGATCTGTATATGATCATTGATTTCACCGATCTCATCTATGGTAATTTCCTTGGAGCCTGAAACAATCAGCAACAAGACATTTTTCGCACCGGTAATCTTATTATCGTTCAACAGGGGAGAATCAAGCGCTTTAACAATGGCTTCCTGGGCGCGGGATGAACCCGATGCTGTGGAAGAGCCCATAATAGCCGTCCCGCTGTCTGAGAGGACAGTCTTGGCGTCCCTCAGGTCAATATTCTGAGTGTAGTGATGTGTGATTACTTCCGCAATTCCACGGGCTGCCGTAGCCAGAACCTCGTCTGCCTTGGCAAAACCGGCCTTGAAACCAAGGTTGCCATATACCTCCCTGAGTTTATTATTATTAATCACGATAAGGGAGTCGACATTTCCACGTAATGTTTCAATCCCGCGCTGGGCCTGGTGGCAGCGTGTCTTCCCTTCAAACTGGAATGGCATTGTAACGATTCCCACGGTCAGAATATTCATTTCCTTGGCCTGCCTGGCTATTACGGGAGCAGCTCCCGTACCAGTTCCACCACCCATCCCTGCAGTTACAAAGACCATTTTGGTATTGGTCGAGAGCATCTGCTGGATCTCATCCATACTTTCCAGGGCTGCTTTTTCCCCAATTTCTGGATTCGCACCGGCTCCCAATCCCTCGGTCAGAGAAACCCCTAATTGGATCTTATTTGGGACCGAGCTGTTTTGAAGTGCCTGGGCATCGGTATTGCAGATCACAAAATCCACTCCATTGATGCCCGCCTGGAACATATGGTTGATCGCGTTGCTACCTCCTCCGCCAACGCCGATTACCTTGATAACGTTGCTTTGGTTCTTGGGTAAATCAAAAGTGATATTATCCATTTCCATAAGTTCTTTTATTTTGTTCTTTTCGGTTTATTTATGCGTGATGGCCATTATTCGGCGTTGTCTAAAAATTCCTTGAGTTTATCGGCCCAACGATCCAAAACGGACTTTCGATCCTTTTGAATGGTAGCGGATTCTCCTCCCTCTTTCATAATTCCTTCCAGAACCATGTTTTCAGCATCTTCATCATAATCGCCGGTTTCATTGCGCTGTTCGTGCCGGTGACTGTTCTCCACAGCATTCATCAGGAGTCCCACAGCCGTAGCGTAGGTCGGACTGGCTATTTCCGCATCGGAATCCCCTGCCAAATGCTCATTCGGGTATCCGATTCGGGTATCCATTCCAGTAATGTATTCAACCAGTTGTTTGAGGTGCTTCAGCTGGCTTCCGCCCCCGGTGAGGACGATACCGGCAATGAGCTTTTTCTTTTGTTCCTCGTGTCCGTAGTTCTTGATTTCCAGGTATACCTGTTCGATGATCTCCACCACTCTTGCATGAATGAT
>JARRLI010000216.1:0-5325 GCA_037387145.1 Robiginitalea sp.
ATCCGATCCCAGCCCTTCAGGCATCTGCAGAATACGAACAATTGTATGTAAACAGGAATTTCGGTCCGTTCAGTGATTCCTACTGGCTACCGGCACTTTTCCTTGGGCTGGGGTACAACACAGGCCCTGTGACCTTTGGCATTCGATATGATGTGCTCTACGACGAAGGCCGCAGCCTTTACTCAGATCCCTGGCTCCCCTTCGTACGCTTTTATTTCTGATCAAACCGGGAGCGCAGTTGGACCTTCTGCCACTCGCGCTTCAAAAGCAGCATAACCACTTCTTCCGCAACCTCTACAACATCCGTTGGTTGGATTTCCCTGAATTCGTGTTCCGGGACGTCTGCTGTGTACATTAGGTTTAGGTAATGATCGAAATGTTCCATGAGCAGGAAGTACAAATTCTCATGAAACCTTTGCAGGATTTCGGATGTAAGTAGGTTCGTATAGGCCGGTTCACCGAAAGGAAATGTGACATTCACCCGTTCGTAATCCTTCTTCAGCTGATGCATCACGGCTTCCAGCTGGCCTGCTGCCTTTATTTGATCTAATAGATGGCGGGCATCTTCCATTTCAGGCTCCTTTCGATCCCTTCCTCATCGCAGTTCTTTCAGAAGGGTTTATTCTTTGTAAACCGTACCTTCCTTCATCACGAACTTAACATCCTGCAGGATGGTGATATTTTCCAGGGGATTTCCAGCTACAGCAATGATATCAGCCAGAAACCCTTCCCTGAGTTGTCCCAGTTCATCTCCCATACCCAAAAGAGTGGCATTGGTAATGGTAGCCGCACGAAGGGCCTCTGCTGAGGGCATTCCTGCTTCCACCATGTAAGTGAACTCCTGGGCGTTTGTTCCGTGGGGAAATACCCCAGCATCTGTACCAAATGCTATGGGCACCCCTTTTTTATAAGCCCTGGCAAAGGTGTTTTGGATCTTTGGTCCAATCTCCCGGGCCTTTTGTGCAACCACAGGTGGGAAATACCCCGGTTTTTCGGCGTTTCGTGCCGCTTCTTTTCCGGCTGTAATCGTTGGGACCATAAACGTCCCATATTCCTTCATAAGTTCCATGGTGGCTTCGCTCATAAGGGTGCCATGCTCGATGGTGCGGATACCTCCTTTGATCGCCCGTTGCATACCCTCATCACCATGAGCATGAGCCGCTGTCAGCATTCCATAGTCATCGGCTGTCTGGGTTATCGCCTTGATCTCTTCTACCGTGAACTGCGGGTTCTGTCCGCTCTTGGCTACGCTGAGCACTCCTCCCGTGGCAGTGATCTTAATGACGTCCGACCCTTCCTTGTAGCGCTGACGTACAGCTTTCCGTCCGTCTTCAGGGGAATTGACAACCCCTTCCTTTGGACCGGGGTCCCCCATAAGTTCAAGATTCCTTCCATTGGTTGGGTCGGCATGCCCCCCTGTGGTTGCAATGGCCTTTCCTGCAGTAAAAAGACGCGGGCCAGGGGTCAGGCCTTTCGCAATGGCCTTCCTGAGGGCTATATTGACTCCGGAACCTCCCAAATCGCGCACGGTTGTGAATCCGGCCATAAGGGTGCGTTCTGCATAAACCGCCGCCTGAAAGGCAACATCTGCCGGATTCATAGTGAAGCGTTTGATATAGGTGTCCGGGCTGGACTGACTTTCAATATGTACGTGCATGTCAATAAAGCCGGGCAGGACCGTCATGGATCGCAAATCGATTACAGCATCCTGTCCATCTCCCCCGACATAGCCATCCCGCAATTCCACAATACGTTCATTATCCACGATTATTGTCTTCTCACTAAGCAACTTTCCGGATTCAACATCGAGGATTCTGCCACATTGCAAGTATTGTTTTTGAGAAAAGCCTGATAGACATAGCAGGAGCAGACTACAGGTCAGGAAATTTTTCATGATGCTAATTTTCATTTGTTAATGCTGGGGTTATTTACTTCTTATGGATTGTTCCCAGGCCCAGGCCGAACGCATGGCATCGTCCAGGGAGGATATTGCCTCCCAACCGAGCACTTTGTTTGCCTTTGTTGTATCGGCATAGGCTGAAACAATATCGCCGGCCCTTCGGCCGACTACCTGATAGTTCAGGGGATTGCCACTGATACGTTCAAAACTCTCAATGACTTCCATCACTGAACTCCCCTTACCTGTGCCCACATTGAAGACCTCGTAATTTGCCTCATTGCTTCCTTCTATCAGACGCTCAAGGGCTACTACATGGGCCCTGGCGAGGTCCACGACATGGATATAGTCCCGGATACAGGTTCCGTCGGGTGTGGGATAATCATTGCCAAAAACTGAAAGTTGTGGCCGCATACCGATCCCTGTCTGGGTGATGAACGGGACCAGGTTCTGGGGTACTCCCAGGGGAAGTTCTCCTATGCTGCCTGAGGGATGTGCCCCGATGGGGTTGAAATAGCGAAGGGAAATTACCTGCAGCTGCGGCCGGACATTACAGGTGTCCCGTAGTATTTCCTCCCCTATCTGTTTTGTGTTTCCATAGGGAGATTCCGCAGGTTTTACAGGAGCATCCTCCGTAATCGGCATTCTATCCGCCTGCCCGTAAACCGTACAGGAAGAACTGAAGATAAACTGTGCTTTTTCCTTTTTTTGAAGTTCCTGCAGGAGGTAAATCAGCGTTGACAGGTTGTTTTCATAATACAGCAGGGGCTCCTCCACACTTTCGCCCACAGCCTTGGAGGCTGCGAAATGGATCACCCCGGAAATTCCCGGATATTTCCCAAAGAAATCACGGACTTTCTCCCGGTCTCTCAGGTCAAACTTTTCAAACTGTGGAAGGATGCCGGTAATGGCTTTGATGCCGTCCAGCACCTCTTCCGAGGCATTGGAACAGTTATCGATGATCACTACTTCGTGACCGGCCTGTTGCAGTTCCACTACGGTATGCGAACCAATAAATCCAAGCCCGCCGGTAACCAGAATTTTCATTTTATGATTTTAAAGGATTAATTCTATTAAAGGCTAAAGAAAGCTGATATAGGCACTTACCGATCTAAAAATTCGAGAATGGCTTCTGCGATAAAAGATTGCTGCTCTTCATCCAGTTCCGTATGCATGGGGAGTGAAATCACCTGCCTGCAAAGCTCATTGGTAACCGGGAAATCCTCCTCCCGGTAGCGCTGGTCAGCATATGCCTTTTGGAGGTGAAGTGGGATCGGATAATAAATGCCAAACGGAATACCCATCTGGGCCAGGTGATCTGCCAGTCCATCCCTCTTGCCCTCATTGACTTTTAGCGTGTATTGGTGAAATACATGACAATCGCAGGTATCACATATGCCTTCACATCCCCTCATGGTTTTTGGCACCGTAAGTTCCGGATGACCCCGGAATGCTTCGTTATACCTCCGGGCAGCCTTGCCAGCTCATCATCGTCGGTAAAAATAGCACCCCCGTCCCCATAACAACCGAGATTCTTTGAAGGAAAGAAAGAGGTAGCACCCACGTGCCCAAGGGTTCCGGCCTTCTTGCGCGTTCCGTCCGCAAACAAGTAATTGGCGCCAATGGCCTGGGCATTGTCTTCGATCACAAATAAGTCGTGCTCCCGGGCTATTTCCAGGATCTCTTCCATTGGGGCACACTGCCCGAACAAATGTACCGGAACAATGGCCCTTGTTTTAGGGGTAATTGCTTTACGAATGGCGTCAGTATCAATATTGAACGTTTCGGGATCCACATCCACCAAAACGGGGGTAAGCTGCAATAATCCGATAACCTCCACTGTCGCTGCAAAGGTGAAGTCAGCTGTGATTACTTCATCGCCGGGTTGTAACTTCAGGCCCATCATGGCGATTTGCAACGCATCCGTCCCGTTAGCACAGGGGATAACATGCTTTACGTCCAGGTAATTTTCGAGATCTTCCTGAAAATTCTTTACTTCGGGCCCGTTGATAAAGGCTGCAGAGTCCAGGATGCGGGTGAATGACTGTTGGATCTCGGATTTGATGTCCTCGTATTGCTGCACGAGGTCCACCATTTGAATTTTGCGCATTTGTCGAAATTTGTCCTAACAAACTTACAAAATTAGGGGACGGTCGGCAATGGAATTGACCAAAGAACCGTATTTTAGCGGCAAACCCCGGGTACGTGTATTTTCTATACGATTTGGCTGTTCGATTCAGCTGGTTGATGCTACAAATCGCAGCTTTTTTCAATCCTAAGATCCGACACTTCGTCAGGGGCAGAAAGGAATCGATCCCCTACCTGCAATCCCGGCGAAACCCGGAAAAGCCACTCATCTGGATGCATACGGCCTCCCTGGGTGAGTTTGAGCAGGGAATGCCTGTTTTTGAGAAATTGCACGCAGCCTTCCCGGACCATCAATTCCTGGTCACCTTCTTTTCCCCTTCAGGCTATGAAGTGAAGAAGCACCGCCTGCATTCAGACCTTGTAACATATCTCCCAATGGACACCCGTCCCAGGACACGGGAATTCATACGCACGATCCGTCCTGAAATCGCCTTGTTCGTCAAATATGAAGTCTGGCCCCGACTTTTCAAAGAACTGCATCGGCAGGATATTCCCATCCTGATGCTTTCCGCCATTTTTCGCCCCAGACAGGCTTACTTCAAATGGTATGGCGGGTTTCTGCGCAAAGCCCTTATAAGGGTTGCCCATTTTTATGTGCAGGACGACAGGTCCGCAGAATTGCTCGCATCCATCGGGCTTGAACACGTTACCGTGAGCGGAGACACCCGCTTCGATCGGGTACTCGAAATCCTCGAGTCCCCCCGGGAACTGGAATTTATGGACAGGTTCAGGGGGCAGCGCACATGCCTGGCAGCGGGAAGCACCTGGCCGGAGGATCACGAGCTTCTGATCCCGTTTATAAACCAGCTCGAAGAAGGAGCCTGTTTTGTGATAGCCCCCCATAAGATCGACCCCAAGACACTTGAAAACCTACAAAATAGGCTGGAGAAAGAAACAGTCCTGTATTCGAATGTGGATTCTATGGGAATACAGGCTGCCGATGTTCTGATCATCGATACTATTGGTTTGCTGACAAAAATCTACGGGTATGCGGACATTGCCTATGTGGGTGGAGGATTTGCAACCGGTCTGCATAATACCCTGGAACCTGCCGTCTATGGCATTCCCGTCCTTTGCGGCCCTCAATACCATAAATTCAGGGAAGCTGAGGAACTGGTGGATGCAGGTGGCATTGTGGTGGTTAAAGACCCTGGTGAGTTTCAGAGCCGTGTAACTGCCCTAATCAAATCTCCAGAAGCGCGCAAGGAAATTGGACAAATCAATACGGCTTACATCCGTGAAAATGACGGGGCAAGCGATAAAATAATGAGTGGAATCCT
>JARRLI010000217.1:0-3355 GCA_037387145.1 Robiginitalea sp.
GGGGGAATGCGTCCTGGGTGCCAGGGCGGCCCGCACCTTGAATGCAAGGGTTGGAAGTTCAGTGATCTCCACCCCGGCAGGAGCTTTCGATATTGCCGGAAGCTTCCCGCTGAAAATGACCGTGGTCGGGATCCTGAATCCAAGCCAAACCCCGGACGATGAAGCCGTCTTTACGGATGTCAAGACCACCTGGGTTATTTCCGGAAAGGCCCATGGGCACCAGGATATCGGAACGGCTACTGCCGACAGCCTGTTGCTTTCCAGGTCTGATTCCTCGGTGGTGGCCAGCCCGGCAGTGCTTTCCTACACAGAGATCACCCCGGAAAACATCGGATCTTTTCATTTCCACGGGAATCCTGAGGACTATCCCATAACTTCCCTAATTGCCATACCCAAAGACAAAAAATCTGAATTAGTCCTAGGGGGCGGTACCTTGAAAATAAGAACTTGCAACTTGTGGTACCTGAAGAAATAGTAGATGAACTGGTCAACACCGTAGTATCCGTCAAAGACCTCCTGTTCCTGGCAGCGATCTCCGTTGGCCTGGCTACCTTGTTAATCACGGCTTTGGTTTTCCTGTTGTCAATTCAACTCCGGAAAGCCGAAATAGTCACCATGAGGCAGATTGGTGCAGCGCGGGGGGTGGTCCGTGGGATCCTTGTTACAGAGATCCTGCTGGTCCTGGGGATCGGTGTAGTACTGGCCTTATCACTTGTTTGGATGGTTAACCGGCTTGGAATACCTTTACTGGAAAACTACCTTTATTAATTGCTTAATGAAAAAGACACTGCTACTAATCATCGCAGCATTCCTGGGAATCGCAGCGTGTAAGGACACGGGCAAACAAAGTGCCGAACAGGCAGCTTCCGAACAACCCATGGCAAAACCCGTGGTCTATGCCTCCAACTATCCGTTATACTATTTTGCCAAACGGATCGGGGGAGGCCAAATTGATCTTCATTTCCCGCCAGCGGAAATGTCCGATCCATCCGGATGGACACCAGCCGCGGATACGGTAGCTGCCATGCAGCAGGCGGACCTCATCCTGCTCAACGGGGCTTCCTACGAAGGGTGGCTGATGAATGTAAGTCTTCCGGATTCCCTTCTTGTGGACACCTCTGAATCCTTTACAGGACAGCTGCTTCCCAGCGGGGAAACCGTTACCCACAGCCATGGGGAGGAAGGAGAGCACGCCCATGAAGGGACCGCCTATACCACCTGGCTGAACCTTTCTCTGGCCACAAAACAAGCCAATGCTGTCAAGGAGGCAATGGGCCGTATCCGCCCTGACCTGAAGGATGCCTTTGAGATCAATTACCTGGAAATAGCTGCTGAACTTGAGGAACTTGACAACGCCTTCAGGGAAGTAGCCGCTGCATCCCCTGACACCTACCTGGTATTCTCTCACCCGGTCTATCAGTATTTCCAGGACGCCTACGGACTGCAGGGTCAAAGCCTGCACTGGGAACCGGAGACGTCCATGGATCACGACCGGCTACATGAGATCGGACACCTAAAACAGGACCACAATTTCCGCTACCTTATTTGGGAAGGGGAACCCAAAACGGAAACAATGGAAGAACTGAATACCCGTGGAGTCCAATCTGTAGTGCTTGACCCTATGAGTGGGACTCCGGCTTCAGGCGATTTTATCCAGGGAATGCGGCAAAACCTCAAGGTGCTCAGTGAAATGCTTGGGCAGCAGCCATAAATCCCTGCCAATGAGGGAGGCAAAAATTTTCGTTACATTAGATACCGCACCAATAAATTGAGAAATGAATCTTAACGGTATACGCACTGAAACACCTCTAAATGCAATTTCGCGGACCATTTTGATGTCCGCCCTATTGCTGCTTACCTCTTGCAAAACCGAAAAAAATGAAGGGGATAATACCAACGGGGCCGAGGCGGTACCCGCAGCGGAGACCGCATTGGGAGATATCCCTGTCAATCCTTTGAAGGATGCCTATTTCGGGGAAACACACCTGCATACCTCAGCCTCCATGGATGCCTTCATCGGCGGTAACCGGGTCTCTACCGAGGATGCCTACCGGTTTGCGAGGGGCGAAGAGGTCATGGTCAGCGGTAGCCCAATGAAGCTGAAACGCCCGCTTGATTTTTGTGCTATAACCGATCATGCCGAATACCTGGGGGAGACCTATACCCTGATAACCCCGGGCACACCGGGGTACGACGATCCGGTAGCGAAACAAATGCGGGAAGTGGACAACCTGGAGGATGGCATGGCACTCTTTATAAAGTACGTAGTGACTCCCAACCGGACCGGGGATAAACCCCACCCGGATTTCTGGCAGGGGTTTGAATCCGTGAAATCCCAGTGGCGTAAGAACTTTGAGGCTACGGAAAAATTCAACAACCCCGGTACATTTACAACCATCCATGGCTATGAGTGGACTTCCGCCCCAAAGGCTGGCAACCTGCACCGGAATGTATTTTTCAGGGATACCGTGGTGCCGGATGTCCCCTTCAGTGCTGTGGAAGGCAGAGACCCGCGCCAGCTCTGGGAATGGATGAAGGTGCAGAAAGAAAAAGGGAGCAAGCTCTTTGCCATTCCCCATAATTCCAATGGCAGTAAAGGGCTCATGTTCCCGGAAGAAGACCTGTCCGGGAATCCGGTAGACGCCGAATATATTCAGATGCGCAGCGAAATGGAACCAGCCATCGAAATGATGCAGATCAAAGGAACCTCAGAGGTTTATCCCAGATTCTGGCCCAATGACGAGTTTGCCAATTTCGAGACAGCCGAATCCATCCAAAACTACAGTGGCCGTACTTTTGAGGAGCGCAACTTTGTTAGGTACGGACTTAAAAGGGGAATCAAATTTCAGCAGGACATGGGTATGAATCCTTTTAAATACGGCTTTGTAGGAGGGACCGACAACCACAATGGATCCCCCGGCAACGTGGAGGAAGACAATTACAACGTAGGCAGCCACGGTCTTGCAGACCAGACCGCCCAGGATCGACTGGAGAACGAAATCGATGGCTGGGCAACAGCCTATGACATTAATCCAGGGGCCATCACAGGGGTATGGGCTACCTCCAATACACGGGGGGCTATCTGGGATGCCATGATACAGAAAGAAACCTTCGCCACCAGCGGACCGCGCATCAAGGTACGTATGTTTGGAGGATTTGAGATCGAATCCTCTTACCCGGGTTATACGGACATGGTAGAGGCCGGAATGCAAAATGGAACTCCCATGGGCGGGGACCTCCCAACTGGAAAAGAAGGTGCCCCTAAATTCTCAGTATGGGCGTCCAAGGACCCTATCGGCCCCAATCTGGACCGCATCCAGATCATCAAAGGATGGATCGAAAATGGCGAAATGAA
>JARRLI010000218.1:0-3350 GCA_037387145.1 Robiginitalea sp.
GCATCCACAAACCGGATCTGGTAATAACGACCTCCTACAAAAACGACACCCTGGTCGAGTCCCTAGGTGAAGAGAAAACTTATCCCTGCAATAAGACCCACAATGGAAATGATATAGGCCACCTTGCGCTTGCCGAGGAAATTGATGTTCAGATTCTGGAACAGGTTTTTAGTGATAGAGGTCGAAAAATCAAGTTTCCGGCCCCTTTTGGACAGATACCAGTCAATGAGCAAACGGGTCACGAAAATTGCCGTGAACAGTGAGGTAAGGATACCGATGATCAATGTAGTTGCGAATCCTTTAATGGGTCCTGTACCAAAAACCAAAAGGATAAGTGCTGTTAACCCCGTGGTAATATTGGCATCTAAAATGGAAGACAGGGCATTGTCAAAACCGTCGGATACGGCCTGTCCCATTCCCTTGCCTTTCTTGAGCTCCTCCTTGATCCTTTCAAAGATCAGCACATTGGCATCCACCGACATCCCGATGGTAAGCACGATACCCGCAATACCCGGAAGTGTAAGCACCGCTCCCAGACTGGCCAGGACACCGAAAATAAGCAGGATGTTGAATACCAGGGCAACATCAGCGAACCATCCGGCACGTCCGTAATAGAAAATCATCCAGATCAGCACAAAGATCATGGCGATGATAAAAGACTTAAAACCACTGTCAATGGCCTCTTGCCCCAGGGAAGGCCCTACTACAAAAGAATCAATGATCTCTGCAGAGGCAGGAAGCTTTCCTGCACGAAGCACATTGGCAATATCTTTGGTTTCTGTTACCGAAAAGGTTCCTGTGATCTCGGAACTTCCACCGGCAATACCTCCTTTTGCGGATACGCCGGGCGCCGTATAAACACGGTTGTCCAATACGATTGCAATTCCTGTATTATTGAGGTTGGCCTCATTGGTAAGCTGTTGCCATTCCCTTGCGCCACGGACGTTCATATCCATTCCCACGGCGGGTCGGTTGAACTGGTCGAACTGGTCGCGGGCGTCACTTACCACATCGCCACTCATCCGAGGCAACGCATCCCGGTTGGATTTCAGGGCATACAGAGCTGCGACTTCAGATCCCTGAGAAGGACGTTCCCAGAGGAATTTCGTAAACTGAATTTCTGAAGGCAGCAACCTTCGTATCTGTGGCAAACGGAGCCAGCTTCCGATTTCAGCGGTATCCTTTATAGCAGCAACACCAACGGCAAAGCCGGGCCCGTTGATCTGTAGTTTTTCAAAGAGCGGATTGCTTTCAGCAGCAAGGTCCAGGGAGTCCTGAACAACATCGGAAAGCAGCGAATCTATTTCAGATTCTTCTTTCATCGGGACATCTTCCCGTTCTACTATGGATTTCAGTTCTTCATTGGCCTGAATGAAGAAATTCAACAGGCTTTGATTGCCGGGTTCATAGGTTTCCCAGAATTCCAGCTGTGCCGTGCTCGAAAGAAGGTCCTGCGCACGGGCGATATCACGGGCTCCCGGCAATTCCACCAAAATACGCCCGGAATTCCCTTCGCGTTGTATATTGGGCTGGGTGACACCGAAACCATCGATACGCTCGCGAAGTACTTCAAAAGCCGAAACAACAGACTCATCCACTTTGCGCCTTATAACACCCTTCACTTCCTCATCGCTCATCTCAAAGTTCACCTCATCACTAAGGCCTTTATTGGCGAATATACCCGGAGAGGCCAGTTTGGTATCCCCTTTGATTTGGTCGAAAGCATCAAAAAAGAGCTCCAGATACGTCTCATCACTGCTTTTTGATGCAGCGTCCGCATCCGAGAGGGCTTTATTGAATACAGGATTCTTTGAATAGTTGGCCAGACCTTTGAGTATATCCCTGACCGATATCTGAAGGGTGACGTTGATCCCGCCTTTGAGGTCCAGCCCCTTGTTTAGTTCCTTTTTCTTGGCCTCTTCATAGCTGGTAAAACCCAGGATGGGATTCTTGGCAACTGAATCGAGGTACTGGGCTTCCAGCTGCTCCTGCCTGGCTACATAATCCGCTTCATCCGATGAAATCATGGATGAGGCATAGGATTCTGCGTCCGATTCTATCTTGGAAGTGATGAATGTATAGGAAAGCTGATAAATACTGACCAGGCCGAACAGAAGGGCGAACAGCCTTATAAGACCTTTATTCTGCATGAGTTATGTTGTTATCTGAATTCTTGTTGGTATTGCGAATAGCGTGCAAATATATTACTTCCCCTAGGAACTGCCAATAAATTCGAGGGAATTGTAAAAGCGCGATTCACACTTTTTACAGGGGTTTTTCAGATACGTATTCAATAAAAAAAGACATCCCGAAACCGGGATGCCTTCATTTGAATTTAGACCCCTATGCGCTACACATCCAATAAACCATTGGTCTTGGCGACCAGGGCCGCACTTTCTGTGAGCTTGGATTTTTCTGCCTCATTCAGTTCCAGGGTAACGATTTTCTCAATTCCGTTCCTGCCGAGGATTACAGGCACCCCTATACAGATACCCTCCAGATCGTATTCCCCCTGTAGCAGTGTGGAACAGGGAAACATTTTTTTCTGGTCGCAGGCAATGGCCTGAACCAGTCCCGAAACAGCCGCACCAGGTGCATACCAGGCACTGGTACCCAAAAGTTTAGTAAGTGTGGCTCCACCAACTTTGGTAGCCTGTACGATTTCCTCCATGCTATCTTCCTGCAGGAATTCAGATACCTTCACACTGTTTCTGGTCGCGTGGCGAACAAGGGGTACCATACCCACATCGCTGTGGCCACCAATAACCATACCGTCTACATCGGAAATAGGCGCCTCCAGTGCCTCTGCCAGGCGGTATTTAAATCGTGCGCTGTCCAGGGCCCCGCCCATTCCTATGATTCTATTCCTGGAAAGTCCTGTTGTCTTGTGTACCAGGTACGTCATCGTATCCATGGGATTGCTCACCACAATGATAATCGCCTCCGGAGAATGCTCCAGTAAGCTGGAAACCACTGTTTTAACGATCCCCGCATTTATTCCAATGAGTTCCTCCCGGGTCATTCCTGGTTTCCTGGGTATTCCGGAAGTAATGACAACAATGTCGCTGTTCGCGGTTTTAGAATAGTCGTTTGTAGATCCGGTAATACGGGTATCAAAACCGTTAAGGGAGGCGCATTGCATAAGATCCATGGCTTTCCCTTCGGCGACTCCTTCCTTTATATCTAAAAGGACGACTTCTGAGGTAAAATCTTTGATGGCAATGTACTCTGCGCAGCTGGCGCCAACCGCTCCTGCTCCTACAATGGTTACTTTCATATGGATTGATTTTGTGGTGTTAAAAAACGCGACAAAAATAGGCAAAATCCCTCGAAAAACCTCGCATTACGAT
>JARRLI010000219.1:0-3343 GCA_037387145.1 Robiginitalea sp.
TCCACTACATTGCCCCGAACTGTGGCCACCGGCGTTTGAAAGAAACCCTGTGTTTCGCCGCTTTGTTCGATGAGAAGGTCCATATAATTATAGAAATTCTGGTCTGCTCCCATTATACTGATATCCAGTTCAGTACCGGCTTCAATCGGATCTTCATAGAAATAGGAGAATTGGAAGAACTGCCCGTCGTAGAAGGTATCCTCGGTTACCAGGAATTTTTGAGGCCCGAAATCAAAGAGGTAATAATCCCCTTTTCCCAGGGGATCCGTAAAAGCAACAATGACCTCGGTTTCGTCCCCTTCGAAAAGCGTGGCACGTCCCTGCAGCAGGAAATCAATGGGAACCACGGGCCGGTACCAGGTCTGTGCCAGGTATTGTCGCTCCTTGTGTTTGAGTTGCAGGGTGAAACGCACTCGTTTATCCAGGAATACGGTTGGTATCCGCTGGTCGAAGAGCGCATTGGGGTCAGGGATGTAGATGCCGCTGCCGGGGGTTTCCTCTGCCAGATTAGAGATGAATGTCTCGATCAGGTTGTCGTTCTCATCAAAACGATCTACCTGGATCAGGATATTTTCAGCCTGGGTAACCCTGGGGTCTTCAAAAAATGATGCGGTCTCCGTAAGCGCAATGCGCACCGGTACAAATGCTTCCTGAATGTCTACACGGATCAGGCCGTTCACGACAAGGCGGGGCGGGTCATCCGGAACCTCTACCTGGATTACCTCTTCGCAGGCGGACAGGAGGAATAGCAGAACAACGGCCCCAAAAACTCCGATTCGTGCCATCCCTTATTCTATGGTGATTTCAGCCCTGAATTCCTGGACTATTGCAAAATACCCGAGCGGAAAAAGTTCAGCCTGGGCGGTATTATCCACGTTATCATTGTTGTCGAGCTCAGTAACATCAAACATGTTCCCCCTTACGGTGGTTACAGGTGTCTGGAAAGGTCCCTGTTGGCCATCGGTCTGTTCTACCAGCAGGTCCATGTAATTGAAGAAGGTGCGGTCGGCACCCAGCAGGCCCACTTCCAGAAGCGTTCCCGATTCAAATTCCTCATCATAGAAATAAGAAAATTCGAATGACTGTCCTTTGTAGAAAGTGTCTTCAGTAGCAAGGTAGTTGCCGAACCCGAAGTCGAGGATATAAAAATTATCCCTGTCCGGGTCGTCCGTAAAGCTTACGATGAGCTGGGTCTCATCTTCTCCAAACAAGGTGTCATCTCCCTGGCGCAATTCATCGATGGGTACAGCGGTGACATACTGGGTTTGCCCGGCATAGCGCCTGCCCTGCCACCGGATTACGAGGGTGAATTGGTAATCGTCCTCCAGGATACTGGTGGGAATGCGCTGGTCTGAGTCGAAAGAGGGATCCGGCACATAGATGCCGCTGCCCGGTTCTAGCTGGGTTAGGCTGGATCTGAAAGTATCTCCCGAGGGTATGCCATTGGCCAGTTCCTGATAGATGATTATAACCTCGTCCGCATCGGTAACGGGCCGGATTTCTTCAAAGAAATTAGCCGTTTGGGTTAGCCTGATCTCCACAGGAATATAAGTCTGGGTGGTATCTACACGCAAAAGTCCTTCCACTACCAGGCGGGGATCTTCTGTTGGGGTATCCACCTCAATCACATCTTCACAGGCTATGAGCCCAAAGCATCCTATCCATATGACCAACATCCACTTTTTCATCTTATCAGAATCTGAAGTTATAGGTGATGGCAGGGACAATACCGAAGATAGAGGTCCGGACTGCCTCGTTGCGCCCAGTATCCTGGTTCTGACGGAAATTGATCGAGGCTGCGTTCATCCTGTTATACACGTTATAGATACTGAAAACCCACTCCCCCTGGAATTTCTTGCCGATACGATTTTGCGGTCGCAGGGTTGCCGCAATATCCAGGCGGTGGTAATCAGGAAGGCGTTCCGCATTACGCAGGCCGTAGTAGGGAACCACCAGGCCTTCAAACTGGAATTGTCCGACAGGATAATTGGTGGGCTGCCCGGTCTGGTAAATAAAGTTTGCATTAAAATTCCATTTCCGGTTCAGCTCATAATTGGCGTAAATGGTCAAATCGTGTGTTTTGTCATAGGGGGTGTTGTACCAGTCCCCGAAATTGATTCCCGTCTCCAGGCCTGACCTTCCGTTATCTATATCCAGGTCCCTCCCGGGGGTTCGCTGCTCGGAGCGGGACAGGGTGTATGCAATCCATCCGGTGAGGGCACCGGTATTCTTTCGAAGCAGCAGTTCCAAACCATAGGCGCGCGCCTCCCCATTAAGAATAACCCGTTCAATGGCGTTATTGGCGATGAGGTTTGCCCCGTCAATGTAATCAATGCGATTTTCCACGTCCTTATAGAAAACCTCTGTCTCAAAACTATATTCCCCTGAGGTTGAGTTCCTGAAAAACCCGAGTGCATACTGATTGAGTAACTGGGGTTTCACATAGGGGCCGCTGGGAGTCCATACATCCAGTGGGGTAGGGGAACTCGTATTGGAAAGCAGATGCAGATACTGCGCCATCCGCGTGTAGCTTCCCTTGAGAGAGGTCCGGTCGTTCAGAACATAGGACACCGATACTCGTGGCTCCAGATTCAGGAAATCCTTCAGGGTTTCCCCACGGCCGGGACTGATCGTATCGATGGGGGTAGCCTCCTGATAGACCAGGCTAAAAGGGTCGAAATCCACCGGGTTGTCATTTTCATACAGGTAGAACTCATCCTGCCCGAACCGGTTAAACTGACTGATCCTCAAACCATATCCGAGGCTGAGACGGTCCGTTATCTCATGGGAGGCGTCCACATAGATCGCATTCTCGTTGGCGTATTTCTTGGTAAGTTGCTCTTCCACAATTCCCGAATCCTCACTGTTGGGGATGATCTTTCCCGGATTAAATACATAGTAGATGCTGTTGAGCCCGTAGTTGATCTGCAATTTATCACTCAGGTAGTGCTTCAGGTCGTACTTCAGGTTGAAATTCTGAATACCGGAGTCCCATTCGAAGCCTACAAAATCCAATTCAAGGCCGTAGTAGTAGTCTGAATAAATCAGGGAGAGGTTGGAAAAAAGCTTATCCGAAAATATATGGTTCCACCTGAAATTTACCACGGCATTCCCATAGGTGTTGACAAACTGATCATTGATACTGAACAGGTCACGGCCAAAATACCCGGACAGGAATAGATTGTTCTTATCATCCAGCCGGTAATTTAGTTTGGTATTCAGGTCGTAGAAATAGGCGCGGTTGTCAATGTCAAACAAAGGGGTGAACAGGTGGGCATATGAGGCGCGACCTCCCACCAGGAAGGCGGCTTTGTCTTTCACAATCGGACCCTCTGCCAGCAGG
>JARRLI010000220.1:0-3339 GCA_037387145.1 Robiginitalea sp.
AAAATACAACCGTCAAAATGAAAACCCGCTGGCCAACCCCCTGGGGGCTGCCTCAACAAGTTGGTTTTTGAGAGGGACAAACCGTATCTTTGCGCTTTTAAAGCATGCATGGGGTCCGTACAGGAAATTGATACCAAAAAAGCGATTTTTATAAAAGGGGCCAGGTTGCACAACCTGAAGAACATAGATGT
This sequence comes from Robiginitalea sp., assembly GCA_037387145.1. Lineage (GTDB taxonomy): Bacteria > Bacteroidota > Bacteroidia > Flavobacteriales > Flavobacteriaceae > Robiginitalea. The sequence goes on from JARRLI010000220.1 coordinate 192, forward strand.
GCAGATCCCCCGGAATCAATTGGTAGTGATCACAGGAATGTCCGGTTCCGGTAAATCTTCCCTGGCCTTTGATACGCTTTATGCGGAGGGGCAGCGCAGGTATGTGGAAAGCCTTTCCTCCTATGCCCGCCAATTCCTTGGCAAGTTGGATAAGCCCAAGGTGGATTATATTCATGGAATTGCCCCGGCCATAGCAATCGAACAAAAAGTTAACTCCACAAATCCCAGGTCCACCGTTGGAACGAGCACGGAAATCTATGATTATCTGAAACTGCTCTTTGCGCGGATCGGCAGGACATTTTCCCCTGTATCGGGCAAGGAGGTCGCCAAACACAGGGTTCAGGACGTGGTGGATTTTGTAAAGGGATATTCAGAGGATACACGTTTGTTGCTACTGGCCCCTGTTACTGTTCCTGCAGATCGGGAGGTAGCCAAATCCCTGCAGCTTCTTTCCAAACAGGGATATGCCCGTATCAAATACCAGGGGGAGGTACAGCGTATCCGGAATGAAATGCCTGAAATCGGAAGGGAATTTGAATTGGTCATAGACCGGATCGTGGTGAAGAAGGAGGATGAAGACTTCCTGAACCGCCTCGCAGGTGCAGTAGATACGGCATTTTTTGAAGGAAAAGGTACATGTCATGTAGAAACCGTGGACCGGGACCAGAGAACCACCTTCAGCAATAAATTCGAATTGGACGGGATCGTATTCCCTGAGCCAAACGTACACCTGTTTAGTTTCAACAATCCATATGGTGCATGTCCGAAATGCGAGGGATATGGAGATGTGATAGGCATCGATGAAGATCTGGTAGTCCCCAATACCGATCGCTCCATATATGACAACGCCATCGCTCCCTGGAAGGGAGAAAGCATGGGCTGGTACAGGGACCAGTTGGTGGATAACGCCTATAAGTTCGACTTCCCGATCCACAAACCATGGCATGAGCTGACTGAAGCCCAGCGATCCCTGGTATGGGAAGGAAACCGCTACTTCAAAGGACTTGATGATTTCTTCCAGAAACTGGAGGAGAAGAGTTACAAAATCCAGAACCGTGTAATGCTGTCCAGATACCGCGGCAAAACCCGATGTGCACTATGCAAAGGGGGCCGGCTGCGCAAGGAGGCCTCGTATGTGCGCGTTTGCGGAAAACCGATCTCAGAGCTGGTAGAAATGCCAATTTACCAGCTGACTACCTTTTTTGAAGACCTTACGCTCAACGAGCATGAGACAGAAATAGCCCGCCGGCTTCTGACAGAAATCAGGAACCGGCTACGGTACCTGCTAAAGGTGGGGCTGGGATATCTGACCCTCAACCGTAAATCCAACACACTCTCAGGGGGTGAAAGCCAGCGAATTAACCTGGCCACTTCCCTGGGGAGCAGCCTTGTGGGATCCATGTATATTTTGGACGAACCCAGCGTCGGGCTCCATCCCAGGGATTCAGAAAACCTGATTCAGGTTTTGGTATCCCTGAGGGATCTGGGCAATACGGTCATCGTGGTGGAACACGATGAAGAAATGATGCGGTCAGCAGATCGCATAATAGATATTGGTCCTGAGGCAGGTACACATGGAGGGGAAGTAGTGGCCGTGGGAAGTTTGGAGGAAATATTGAAGGCGGACTCACTCACTGCCAAGTACCTTAATAGAACCCTGAAGATCCCGGTTCCTTCTGTACGGAGAAAATCCAACGGATATATAAAGGTAACCGGGGCCCGGCAACACAACCTTGCCAACATTGATGTCACCTTTCCCCTTCAGGTACTCACTGTGGTCACGGGAATATCAGGAAGCGGGAAAAGCACCCTGGTAAACAAAATACTATATCCGGTTGTGCAGAAGAAACTGGGAGGCTATGGGGAAAAAGCAGGACATCACAAGGACATTGAAGGGGAATTCAGTTTTATCCGCCATGTGGAATTCGTAGACCAGAATCCCATTGGGCGCTCTTCCCGATCCAATCCGGTGACCTACCTGAAAGCCTACGATGAGATCCGAAGTGTTTTTGCCAACCAAAAACTAAGCAAAATACGCGGGTACAAATCCAAGCACTTTTCATTCAATGTTGATGGTGGCCGATGTGAAAAATGCAGAGGGGAGGGAGAAGTTACAGTTGAAATGCAATTTATGGCTGATGTGCACCTGGAATGCGATCAGTGCCATGGCAAGAGGTTCCGAAAAGAAATACTGGAAGTAACCTACCACGGGGCTTCCATCAATGACATTCTCAGGATGACCGTAGATGAGGCCATTGCATTCTTCCGGGAACACAAGGCTGAAAAAATCAGGTCCAGGTTGCAACCCCTCCAGGATGTGGGCCTTGGATATGTAACCCTTGGCCAGCCATCATCCACCTTATCTGGAGGAGAGGCACAGCGAATTAAACTGGCTTCATTCCTGGGAAAGGGAAAAGGCAGGGAAAAAGCACTTTTTATTTTTGATGAACCCACTACCGGGTTGCACTTTCACGATATCCAAAAACTCCTGGATTCCTTTACCGCCCTGATCGAAAAAGGTCATTCCATCATTGTGATCGAACACAATATAGAACTTATCAAAAGTGCGGACCACGTGATCGACCTGGGCCCGGAGGGAGGAGATAAAGGAGGGCAGCTGGTTGCATTTGGCACCCCGGAACAAGTGGCCGCCAACCCGGACTCGATAACCGGCCGCTATCTGAAGGAAAAATTGGGCAACTGAGCGCAGTGCCCGTGCAGAAATCCTGCACTCCATTTAACTTATCCCTAGACATTCAGATTACAAATATTTACTAATAAATAATTGTATTAATCTGTTTATCAATGTATTAAGTATTTTATTTGAAGTTTGGCACGGTGCTTGTTCTTAGTTGACCGGATGTAAATAGTTGCATTCAGAACCTAAAACCCTTGTACCATGAAAAATGTTGTATTCCTATTAGCAGCCCTTTTGCTTGGAACCGGAAGCTCCCGGGCTACAGAAGTACTTACTGCTTCATACATGACAACCTTTGGATATTCCAACTCCTTCGTATTTGTGGAAAACGGGGTTTCCTTCGCGGTATATCCGGATGGAGAATTCGATTTCTATATCAACAACAGACTTGGGGTTCAAACGGGTCTGCAGGTCGGAGCTGCTGCCATCACCTTTAATTCAGGATATAAT
>JARRLI010000221.1:0-3328 GCA_037387145.1 Robiginitalea sp.
ACCTGTCCTTCCTCCCCAGGTTGTACTTTGGTAGGTGTAACAGCCTGATCCGCCAGTTCGGATTCTCCCACCGCATTGTTCCCTATATCTTCTTGAGTAAGTGAGTTATCAGCAATATTTCCAGCAGTTCCGCCGGAAATTTCTCCAACAGTCAGAGGTGCAGTAACCCCATCCCCTAAAATTGAGGTTCCATCCGTGTTTATGGCTGCACTATTTTCAATCCAAGTATAAGTTCCCGATCCGTCTGTGGCGAGGACCTGACCATTAGTTCCTCCAACTGGCAATTCAATTTCATTTTCGGGATCTGGATCCCCGTCATTTACGTTCAGGACAAGAGCATCCCCATTGTCGATAGAAATATTACCAGGGTCACCAGTTGTTGCAATGTTCTGGTTATCTGTGTTGATATAGGGCGTCAGGTCCACACCGATAGCTCCGGTCTGGCCATTGGTTAATGTGAGCAAGTTGCCATTTAATTCGAGATCAGAAAGTTCATTTGTGTCATCCGCATCCCCATCATCCACATTCAGATTAAGCTCAGATCCTCCGTTGGAAAGGGAAATATTACCCGGGCTATCATCGGTAAAGATGTCTTGATTATTGATATCGGCTAATGGAACATCCAATGCACCCCCAAAATCGGTAAGGACCAACTCATCACCTACTACTTCTAAAGTGATATTAAACGGCAAATCCGCTCCAAGGATCAATTGATCGATGGCATCCTGTACGTTGGTAGCCGCCAATCCTGAGGCGGCCCCATCATACTGCACATTGTCCGCAATTAGATCTTCAGCCTCCAGGAAAGGTACATCGTTCACAAAATCGCTCAGGGTTACGTCCACCAGGTCGATTTCGGCAGCGGTAACTGCATTATCTGCAATTTCCAGCGTCACATCCCCAAAAAGCGAATTTGGGTCTCCGCCTACTACGAGATCTGAAGAAATTATATTTCCATCTCCCTCCAGTCCGGTTACATCCACTTCCAGGGCCCCACCAGCATTTTGAATCAAACCATTCCCTGCCACATCGCCGCCTATTTTGGCAGCTGTAACGGCATTATCTGTTAGTTTATCTGTATCAACCGAAGCATCTGCCAACTTGCTTAAATTGATAGAATTATTTTGAATCTCCTGGCTTCCGATGCTGAAGTCCACGATATTTTCTCCCCGGATCTGACCAACCTCGAAATTGACACGGTCCTCGAATTCGGTAATGATAATGGTGGTATCCTGATTGACTATGGGCTCATTGGTAAAAGCAAGCCCAAGCGCCTCGCACAGGTTGATCCAACGCTGGCCATTGTGATAGAACAGGCAGGACTCATCTGTATTGTACACCAGGGCCCCATTGAGTGGGGTAATGGATTCCATCTGGGAGGTGGAAAGCCGCGTTATAACGAGGACCTTTTCCTGGCTTTCCAGTTCCAGGAGGGAAGCCGGGTCTATCTGCTCGGACCTTTCCCCAATCTTTACCTGTGCCGTCATGGCATGAGAGAATACCAACAGGAGTGCTAACTGGAAGTGTTTTAGTTTCATGACACCGTTTCTTTTAGTTCTCATGAGTCTATTCTCCCCGGAGCCTGGAAGGGATAGGAGTAACTGGGCAAATTTAAACTTCTATCCTGAAACCTGCGGTTATTCCCCGGGAATTACTACTTTTTTGGATAAAAGGTGGTTTGGTCAAGACAAAGTAGGAAACGTGGGGCTGTTTCGAAGAAGATTGAGGTCTGTTCAGGCAAATCCCCAGATGATTATGCCGCATTAACACAAGTTTAAGGACGCGGCCTTTTATTTTAGGGTAAGTTGGTTTTTCTTTATATCTTAATTACAAGCAGATTGTATGAAGCGGTTAGTTGTGTTCTTGGTTTTTCTTTTAATGGCAATTCCCATGAGGGCACAGGAAGATGACCGTACCTTACTGAGGGGAACCGTGTTATACAGGAATTCCTTTGTTCCCAATGAAAATGTGATCAATACAACTTCCCAGCAGGCCACCATTACCAATGAAAGGGGGGAGTTTACCATCCCCGTGAAGGTAGGGGACGAATTGGTCTTCATGGCTGTCAATTACCAGTTGCAGATGGTAGTGGTCACGGAGGATATCTTGCAGAAAAATCGGTTGGTGGTAGAGGTGACAGAAAAAGTAACCGAACTGGATGAAGTGGTGGTAAGCCCGGAGGATCAGGAGGAATTCATACGCCTGAGCAATGAAGATTTCAAAGGATTCGATTACGAAACAGATCAGACATCGGAAGTTGCCAACATTGCCGAAGATATGAGCGTGCGGGGCATGCAATACGGGCTTAATTTTGTGAATATCTTCAAGCTGTTAGCGGCCACCGTTTCAGGGGATAAAAAAACAGACCAGCCTGCCCCACTGAAAGTAAGCGAGGTCCTCAGGCAGGTATACGACGACCCATTTTTTGTGCAGGATTTGCAGATCCCACCGGAACAGATAGATGCTTTCCTGATCTTTTGCGACACCCAGCTTCCTCCCAGGACCTTGCTCCAAAAGGAGAATGAGTTTGAATTGATTGATTTCCTAGTCACACAAAGTGAAGCATTCCGTCAAATTCAGGAGGATTAATAGGGCCCTTCAACTATTTCTATGTTCCCTCACTTTTTTAGGGAGCGCATGTTCCTATTCGCAGGATCTTAACCTTGCCCTAAAGGAAATTAAAGGACGTATCCTGGAGAACAAGATCGGCATTTCCAATGTCCATATCATAAATCTCTCTGCCGAGGATGCGACGATTTCGGATGCTGACGGGTTCTTCAGCCTGCCTGTCAGGGAAGGCGACACCCTGCTGATATCAGCTATTCGGTACCAGCGCAAAACCCTGCAGGTGAGCAAAAAGATACTTGAGTCCTCCATGCTGGAGATCCCCCTGGAGCCATTTGTGAACCAGTTGGATGAAGTAGTCCTTTGGCCGTACAACCTCTCCGGGGACCTTGATCAGGATCTTTCCAACGTACCGGTCGATGAACCTGTTACCGCTGCTTCCCTTGGACTTCCTAATGCCCATGCCAAAGTGAGAACCCAGTCTGAGCGCAAGTTGATCGAAGCGACTACGGGATCCGGGCTGATCCCACTGAACCCTATATTGAATGCGATCAGCGGGCGTACCCGCATGCTCAAGAAACGACTTGCCAGGGACCGGGCCTACCTGCAGACAGAAGAAATCCGTTCCCGATTTTCAGACAGTCTTTTTGTACAGGAATTGCGCATACCCGAGATACGGATTCCTGATTTTATGTATTTCTGCGAGGTGGATCCCGGATTCAGTACCCTGGCAAAATCCGGCGATCGGTTTCGGATGTGGGAA
>JARRLI010000222.1:0-4519 GCA_037387145.1 Robiginitalea sp.
AAATCATTAAGACAACTATGGGAAGCAGCCAAATGTATATTCCTCTCATTTCTCGCATATCCTGAGATTAGCAACCGTGTTTTGTTCTATTTCGATCCTGTATATCCGATGACCGGCCATTTAAATTAATAATGAACTCATTACACCGACTCATTACGGTTCATTGAACAAGTACTTTTTATTCACACTGCCCTTGGTAATACTTGGGTTGAAGCAGACAGGCAGTACCCGCTTACTTTCAACGCAACCGGTCGCAAAGGCCACGATAAGCAGTAATCGTTTCATATACAGCCTTCATTTGTTCAATCAATATCCCGGGATCCGGGATTCAAAGATCCATCAGGGGAATCCAAATTTCTTCTTCCGAATCTGGATCCTCCAACTTGTAATTAGGCCCCATCACGGCGAAATGGGGCCGGCAATCCAATTGGTAATCAGTAACCCCCAACCATGTAGCATAAATATACCTATAAGCCGCATGCACCTCACTGGTTTTGCCCCGGAAGTTAAAAACGGCATACCTACCCTCAGGTATCATCAGGGTATGCATTCCCTCCGGAGCAGGACTGGAACTACTTACCGGAACCGCTGCCCATTTATCGAATTCCCTGCCAGGCTCAAAACTCCTGAAGTAATCAACATCCTCATAGACCTCAACTGAATACAGGTCTGATCCCAACCGGTCGACAATACCGGATATCCCCGGCATGAATTCCTTCCAAAGTTCCGACGTGGTGTTCCTGTCATACGACATCCTGTGTTTCTTTCCAACCAACCTGGTTTGCGGCAAGAGTTCCAGTCTTGGATTCCTGTCTATTTTCACGCCTTCAGTATTTAAGCCATTTGAAAAGTTCGCGGTATGTCGGTTTCTTCCCGTACATCAATATTCCAACCCGGTAAATCTTAGCTGCCAGATATACAATGGCCAGAAAGGTAAGCAAGAGGAAGAGCAGTGATAACAAAAGTTGCCACAAGGGCACTCCCCCTTCTCCAATGCCCCCGGGCAACCTCATCATCATAACGATGGGCGATGTAAGCGGAAAGATTGAAAAACCTATCGCAATAGGCCCGTGCGGGTTGGAGAAAACGGAAAAAAACCCGACATAAATAGCCAGCATCAGGGGTAGAATGATGGGGAAGATAAATTGCTGGGTATCCGTTTCATTATCCACTGCTGCCCCGATGGCAGCATAAAGGCCCATCGGGATTTTCAGGAATTCCTCCAGGAGCAAAGCAGCAGTATCATCCGGCTGAAACTGGTCCGCAGGAAGGGGCATCCCAAAACTTTCGGACATTCCCGGCCGTTCCCATAACAGGTTCGGATCAAGGTCCATCAACAGCAGGGCAACCACCATTAGAAAGGAAGCCGAAATGATCCAGATAAGAAACTGCGTAACCCCTGCCAGGGACGTGCCTATGATCTTACCCAACATAAGCTGGAAGGGCTTAACCGAAGAAATGATCACCTCTATGATTCGACTGGTCTTTTCCTCTATCACCGAACGCATCACGAATCCTCCATATATGATAATGAACATCATGATCAAGTACCCGAACAAACCCCCAATAAGCGCCTTGAATTCATTTATGCCCTTCCCGTTTCGGGCTCCCTGGAAGGTTGCCGTGTTGATCTCATACCCACTGCCAAGGTGTTCATATTCTTCCGGGGTCATCCCCATCTGCTCCAGCCTGTAAGCCCTGAGTTGTGTTTCCAGAATACGTTCGATGCGTTCCAGGACGCCGGTGCTGGGCGCATCCCCTGAATAGAAATAGGCATCTTCTACTACCTGGTCAAGATTGCTTCTTTCAGGCAGGTGCAATAAGCCATAAAAACCCATAGAAAGGGTACTGTCCTTAGCCTCTTCCAGTGATATTTCCTCAAGGGAGAGAAAAGAAACTCCCGGTTTGGGCCCAAATTCCTGATGGAAATAATCGCTCTGATTTAATACCGCCACGATGTGTTTCTCATTGTCATTGAGCTCAGTGAGGTATGCTATGAGAACCACCATTCCCACCAACAGAACAGGACTGAGGAAGGTCATGATCACAAAGGACTTATTGCGGACCTTTGCAAGGTATTCACGCCGGATGATCAATCCGAGTTTACGCATGGGATTCCTGCTTTTGAACGGTTTGTATAAAGATTTCATTAGCGGAGGGGATGACCTCCTGGAAGGAAGTAAGTGTCCCCTGATCTGCAAGGAATCGCAGAATTTCTGACTGTTCTGAACTTTCCAGCTGTAGGGTAAACTCCCAGATATTTTCCTCAGTTTCCCGGGCCGGTTCTACTATGGCAAGCCTTTTTTCCAGTGTTTCCAGAGAATCCGTGGACTGGTGAGGTGTCCAGCGAACCATGAATTGGTTGCGTTTATAGGCTTTTTTAATATCGGTCAGCCGTCCCTCGAGAATTTTGCGGGAACGGTGAATCAGGGCAATGTACTCGCAAAGTTCCTCGACGGATTCCATCCGGTGGGTGGAAAAGATTATCGAAGCACCCTCCCTACGGAGTTCCAGTATCTGATCCTTGATAAGAGCCGCGTTTATAGGATCAAATCCACTGAAGGGCTCATCAAAGATGAGAAGTTTGGGGCGGTGCAGGACCGTTACAATAAATTGTATCTTTTGGGCCATTCCTTTTGATAATTCCTGCACTTTCCGGTCCCACCAGTTGCCGATATCCAACTTTTCAAACCAATCGTTCAGTTCCCTTTTGGCATCGGACCTGGAGAGGCCTTTTAGCTGTGCCAGATAAAGCGCCTGCTCCCCCACTTTCATGTTTTTATACAACCCGCGCTCTTCAGGAAGGTAACCTATGTGTGACACATCCTCTGGCCGGAGGGGTTCCCCATCAAGTAAAACCTCTCCCCTGTCCGGATATGTGATCTGGTTGATGATACGGATCAGGGTTGTTTTTCCGGCACCATTGGGTCCGAGCAAACCGTAAATGGAATTCCTGGGTACCTGAAGGGATATACCGTCCAGGACCTTGGTACTACCAAATGATTTACTGACTTCCCTTATGGAAAGGATTGCATCCATGCCACTCTTAGATTAAGCGGCCTAAAGATAGGGATTCGGGCATAACTTAAGACATCCCTTTTGAATTGACCAAGGCCCCCTGCCGGGACCATCAGCCATAGGATTGCTCAAGTGCCCAAAAAACAAAAACCCACCCTTAACAGCGTTAAGGATGGGAAAAAAATTGCTATGAAAAAGAAAATTAATATTGGAGTCCCAATATCAATTCAAATATACATTTTTTATTTTAATGAGTAAGGAATATTCTTTAAGAGAACATATCCTTGACTTTTTCGAAGAATGATTTCTCAGATTTCTCAGGCTTTGGCTCAAATTTTTCATCTTCCTGCATCCGTTCGAAGAATTCTCGCTGTTCTTTTGTGAGCTCCTGCGGGGTCCATACATTCACATGTACCAGAAGGTCTCCGGTTCCATATCCGTTGATACTTTGGATTCCCTTGTTCCGCAACCGCAGGATTTTTCCCGATTGAATGCCAGGGTCCAGTTTTATCCGCACCTTCCCGGAAACAGTATCAATTTCCTTGGAAGTGCCCAGGATTGCATCTGGAAAACTGATATAGAGATCGTAATGAAGGTTATCCCCTTCCCGCTTCAGGGTGGGATGCTCCTCCGCTTCGATTGCGACCAGCAAGTCTCCCGGCACGCCGTTTCCAGGTGCTTCATTCCCTTTACCTGCCACCTTTAGCTGCATGCCGGATTCCACACCAGCGGGGATCTTGATGGAAACGGTTTCTTCTTTATGCTGCAGACCGTGGGGGTCCGACCCTTCGGGCTTCTTATCGAGAACCTGCCCGGCACCGCTGCAAACTGAACATGCGGTTGCGGTTTGCATCCTGCCAAGAATGGTATTGGTTACCCGGGTTACCTGTCCGCTTCCGCCGCAGGTGCCACAGGTCTTGTAAGTGACCCCGGGGGCCTGGACCTTACGCTTCACCTTTACCTTTTTCTCAACTCCGTGAGCCACCTCTTCCAGGGTAAGGGTTACGCGGATCCTGAGATTGCTACCCTTAACCCTGCGCTGTCCGCCGCCAAAACCGCCGAAACCACCAAAATTACCCCCGAATGCACTCCCGAAAATATCTCCGAACTGGCTGAATATATCCTCCATGTTCATTCCGCCGGAACCAAAACCTCCATTGCCATCAAAGGCAGCATGTCCGTACCGGTCGTACCGGGCTCGCTTGTCCTGGTCGCTCAGGACCTCATAGGCTTCGGCAGCTTTCTTGAAATTCTCTTCCGCCCCGGAGTCGCCCGGGTTCCTGTCTGGATGGAATTCTATAGCCTTTTTCCGATAGGCTTTTTTTATTTCAGAAGCCGAAGCGCTTTTGTTAACACCGAGTATTTCGTAAAAATCCTGCTTCATATTTTTTAATTTCCTACCACCACCTTTGGATGCCTGATAATACGTTCTCCTAGCTTATATCCTTTCTCGATAACATCCATTACTTTTCCTTTGAGTTTTTTCTCAGGAGCAGGTATC
>JARRLI010000222.1:4597-6490 GCA_037387145.1 Robiginitalea sp.
CGTGGACCTCCGGATCAAAAGCATCCCCGATGGATACTTCTATGGGCTCCAGGCCTTTGGACATCAGTGCATCCCTAAATTTATTGTGAATGAGTACAACTCCTTTCGACAGTTCATCATCCTCGGAACGTTCCAGTTCACGAAGCGCCCTGTCAAAATCATCGAGTATGGGGAGCATGGCAGTAATCACTTCCTGCCCGGCTGTTTTATAAAGGTCCATCCGCTCCCGGGCAGTCCGTTTTTTGTAGTTCTCAAATTCCGCAAACAACCTGAGAAATTTATCTTTCTCCTTCTGCAGGGCATCCTCCAGGTTTTCACTCTCTTCAGTATTTACCTGGCCATCTGACTTCTCCCCCTGCTCCTTGGACTCCTGAGGTTGCCCGTCCTCTTGCAGTAATTCTTCCTGCTGCTCTGTATCCTTTTTATTGCTCATGCGAGATTTGTTATGTGATTGCGAACAAATGACGGCAAAAGTACTGCCAATTCTACTAAAATGTCAAAATGTCACAAAAAACCTCCTGAACAGGTGGGTTTATCCATTTAAAGGCAGCTTGTTTCAGACAAGTATATTCTCCAGTGCCTGATGTACATTTTTGAATTCAAAATCGAACCCCTCCATTTCTATCTTTTCAGAACTGACACGCTGACTTGCTACCAACAGCTGCGACATTTCGCCTAATCCAAGCCACAATGCCCAGGCAGGGACCCTGGGCAACCACATGGGCTTAAGGAGGATCCTAGCTACTTCCCGCGTAAGTTTCTGATTAGTTACCGGGTTAGGCGCTACGGCATTGAAAACGCCCTCCAATTGTTCGTTCAGCGCAAATCGAAACATACGAGCAAGGTCCTTCAGATGGATCCAGGATTGCCACTGCTGACCATTCCCAAGAGGGGCGCCCAGTCCCAGGCGAACAGGTCTTATAATCTCTGGAAGGGCTCCCCCCTGACCTGCAAGTACAATCCCGATGCGAAAAATCCCTGGAACGATGCCCAACTCTTCGAAACTGCGGGCGGCAGCCTCCCATTTTACGACGGTCTCACCGAGGAAACCCGGATTCCTCTTAAGACTGGCTTCTGTGTAATACTCCGTAAGGGAATCCGGATAAATACCTGTGGCTGAGGCACTCGCCAAATATTCCACCGTATGATTTTGAAGGGAAGTCAGGCCGGATTTCAACGTATGAAGACTTTCTATACGGCTCTGCTGAATTTGTTTTTTGTAATTGGAGGTCCATCGTTTAGCGATTGTAGCCCCTGCGAGATTCACAATATGAGTGACGCCATCAAAACAATCAGCATCAATAATATTCTTTGATGGATCCCAGAAAAAACCGCTGAAATCAGGTTGCCTGCTTATCTTGGACTTCGAGGTAGTCAGGTAATGCACTTCCTTTCCGGCCTTCCTCAATTCGTCAACCAGGGCGCTACCCACCAAACCTGTCGCTCCTGTAATTAAAACTTTCAAAACAACTTTTTGTAAATTTACCTTATTGAGCCCGGGAGACCTGAAGGTTTGTGCGGGTTTTAACAATTCTATGCGGAGGCAGGAGTATCAGACCGGCTTTTGAGCCCGGAGCATCTCGCGTTTCCCGGGAGGGCCAGGCAAACGCTCTGTAGTAAAGCCGGCGGCTTCCATAGCACGGCGAACGCTTCCTTTGGCTGAATAGGTTACCAGGATGCCCCCGGGACGCAGTGCCGCATACATCCCACAGAAGACAGCTTCCGTCCATAGTTCCGGTTGAACACGTGCTCCAAAGGCATCAAAATATACAATGTCGTAAAATGACCCGGAGGTAAATTCCAAAAAGTCAATCTTGATTTTATGCAGGGAGAATCCCGCCCTAATCGTCTCCCTGGTTTCCCAGGGAGCCAGGTGAAGCTTTTCGTAGAGGT
>JARRLI010000223.1:0-3313 GCA_037387145.1 Robiginitalea sp.
CAATTGCCATTTTTTAAGCAGGGTACCAACGAGGTCCTGCCAGACTCCATACGGTTCAATTTCGACACTGAAAAGGCGATAATCTGGAACTCCAGGACTGAACAACAGGCAGGTCTGGGTCAGCTTGGCAGTGATGCCATGAAGGTATATGCAGAACGCACCAAGAAGGAGAACGATTCTGTATATTATTTGAGCGAGGGTAAACTGACGACCTCAAAGGACACTATTAACCCGGACTATTACGTCCGCGTAAGAAAGGCGAAATTCGTGCCCGGCAAGAAGGTAATTGCGGGATTTTCCAACTTGTACATAGTCGATGTACCCACCCCCCTGGCGCTGCCGTTTGCCTATTTTCCATTAACCACAGGCCGAACCGCAGGAGTCCTGATCCCTACCTTTGGAGCGGATCCGGACCGGGGCTATTTTATGCAAAATGGAGGGTATTACTTCCCGGTAAATGAATATCTGGACCTTACCCTTACAGGTGACCTCTATACAAATGGGAGTTATGGTATACGCGCTCAGTCGGTTTACACCAAGCGCTATAAATACAGGGGAAATATCAATTTCCGTTATGAGAACCTGGTCACAAGCCAGAAAGGATTTGATGATTATTCCCGGTCCACCATATACAACGTTCAGATCTCGCACAGCCAGGATTCCAAGGCCAATCCGAATTCCCGCTTGTCGGCATCGGTAAACCTGGGGAGCAGCTCTTACTATCGGAATTCACTAATTCAGCAGAATTTACCAAATACGCAGGTAAACAACCTTTCGTCATCGATCTCATATTCAAGGACTTTTCCGCAATACCCATCCGTCAACGTAAGCCTGACGGCCACCCATAATCAGAATACCAATACGGATGTAGTGGACCTTACACTGCCGACACTGCAAGCCAGTTTGGAGCGGATCTTCCCGTTTGCCAAACGAGATGGTATAAAAAAAGGGGCCTTACAGAATATCAATTTACAATACAACCTCAATGGAAGGTATGGTATTCGGACCACAACGGATGACTTTCTTACCGGTGCCATGTTCGAAAATGGAAGGCTGGGCGCCGAACACTCCGTTCCGATCGCCACAAATTTCAAAGTGGCTAAATACCTGAGTGTATCCCTTGGGGGGTCTTACAAGGATGTATGGACCTGGGAAACCTATCCAAAACGCTATGACCCGGAACTGGAGGAAGTAGTGACCGACACCATCAGTGGGTTTGACCGTTACAATGAATACAGCCTTAGTGCCGGCCTTGGTACAACCGTATACGGGACCTTCAATTTTGGGGAGGATAAAAAGATACAGGCAATACGCCACATTTTAAGGCCGAACGTATCCTATGGCTATGCCCCTTCATTTGATCAGTATTACGACGAGGTAGTGAACGAAACCACAGGGGACATTAGTTCCTTTACACGCTTCCAGAACACCCCTTATGGGACGCCCCGTCAGGGACAGTCCAGTTCCATGAGTTTCTCCCTGGCCAATACCCTGGAAGCCAAGGTGCGAGACAAGGACTCCACTGCAACAGAACCCAAGAAGATCTTCCTGCTCAACAGCTTCAACCTGAACGCCAGTTATAACCTGGAAGCCGATTCTTTGAATTTAAGCCCCGTAAATCTGACTGGTGGCACCTCGATCCTGGACGATAAGATGAATATAAATTTCGGAGCAAGCCTTGATCCATACGCCGTGGATAATGCAGGCAGAAGGATCAATACGCTCAACCTGAATGCCGGAGGGGGCCTTTTCCGGGTAACCAGCGCCCGGGCAAACATCGGTTACAGTATTAGTAGCGCAGACTTCCAGAAGGACGGAGAAGAAGAGGAGCAAGAAGATGATCCGTATGGCGGAAGCGCATATGTGGCCTCAAGTGGGGGGCGGACAGACAACCTGTTTGGAGAAGCCAATAACTTCAACCGCAGTGCCTTTGAGGGAAGGGATCCCGATTCTGTTGAAAATCCTCCCTACGGTAACAAAGTAACCTGGAACGTCCGAATGCAATATGCCGTCACCTACAACAACAACCGTCGCCAGGGAGACATAACCAACCATTCCCTGATGTTCTCGGGGAATGTTAACCTGACCCCACGGTGGCTGGTAGGAGTCTCCTCTGGGTATGATTTTGTCAACAAGGGATTCACCCTAACCCAGTTCCGGTTCGAAAGGGACCTGAACAGCTTTCACCTTAAGTTTGACTGGACACCATTCGGAGAATTCGAGCGATGGTATTTCTTCATAGGGATCAAGGCCAACCTGCTGAAAGACCTGAAATGGGAAAACCGCAGCCAACCCGGAAATATTCGTTAACTACAATACTTTTGAGCATGAAGAAGATCATAAAAACAAAAAATGCACCGGCTCCCATAGGCCCCTACAACCAGGCTGTACTTGTTGGTGATACGCTATACGTTTCGGGCCAGATAGCCATGGATCCTGCGA
The DNA here is from genome assembly GCA_037387145.1 of Robiginitalea sp. GTDB lineage: Bacteria > Bacteroidota > Bacteroidia > Flavobacteriales > Flavobacteriaceae > Robiginitalea. The sequence goes on from JARRLI010000223.1 coordinate 2,443, forward strand.
CCGGAGAGCTGTTGCAGGGGACTATCGAAATCGAGACTGAACAGGTGATGCATAACCTTCGTGCGGTACTTGCCGCAGCCGGAGCAGACTTCAGCCAGGTCGCCAAGAGCACTATCTTCGTAAAGGATATGGGGCAGTTTTCCAGGATCAATGAAGTCTACGGAAAGTTTTTTTCTTCAGAGACTGCTCCTGCCCGTGAAACTGTAGAGGTGTCTAACCTGCCTAAGTACGTGAATGTTGAGATTTCGGTAATCGCAGTTGTTGAGTAGTTGGCGGTTAGGGCTTTTTTTATCGTTCAAGGTTCAAAAGGAAGTGGACAACTCCCGAAAGTGCTAACTGAAACATGAACTTTGATCGTTTTTGGCACAAAGCCATACTGCCCACTGAGACTACAGACTGGGGACTTTAAATAGTTTCTTTGTGAAACTCCACCAGCCCGTCGATGGGCCGTTGCCGTATCTCCCCCATGATCATGTCGTTCCGCTTGATAACCTCCTCCAGCTCTTCCCGCAGGAAGTACGCTATGCTTCCCACAAAATGGATGGGCACCTTGGTCGCCAGTTCAAATTGCATTACGTGATTGTTCACAAACTGCTGAAAGCCTTTGTCTATAACCCCTTTGCAATAAGGGTGATCCTTGTGTTCGATGATAAAACGCGCAAAGGTGGCCAGATAAGTGTTGGGGTTGGGCTTTTTGTATAGGTTCTCCTTGATAACGTCTGCATCCAGGTTGTATTCCTTATCGAACTCGATCCCCAGGTCCTGGGGCATTTTATGGTAGTAATAATCGCGGATAAGCTTGCGGCCGAAAAAATTTCCGCTTCCATCATCCATTAGGATATACCCCAGGGAAGTAACTTTCTGGATCATC
>JARRLI010000224.1:0-3275 GCA_037387145.1 Robiginitalea sp.
CAACGGCATCAAGGTCAAGTACCCAGATGCGCTGTTGCTGTTTCGTGTGGGCGATTTCTATGAAACTTTCGGGGCGGATGCGGAAAAGGCTGCCGGAATCCTCGATATTGTGCTAACCCAGCGCAATAACGGGGGGGATAAAACAGCCCTGGCAGGTTTTCCGCACCATGCCCTGAATACCTATTTGCCGAAACTGGTCAAAGCCGGGCAGCGGGTGGCGATCTGCGACCAGCTGGAAGATCCGAAACAAACCAAAACCATCGTCAAAAGAGGGGTTACCGAACTGGTCACCCCTGGTGTGTCCCTGAGCGATGAACTCCTGCAGGCCAAAGCCAATAATTTCCTGGCCGCCGTACATTTCGGCCCTTCTCGCATGGGTGTTTCCTTCCTGGACATCTCCACGGGCGAATTCTTCCTGGCTGAGGGGACGCAGGAGGACATTGACAAGTGGCTGCAGAATTTTGCCCCCAAAGAGGTCCTGATCTCAAAAAAACACAAAACGGATTTCGGCGAAACTTTCGGACCTGCTTACCATCGATTCTGCCTGGAGGACTGGATCTTCCAGGAGGATTACTCCCGGGAAACACTGACAGGGCATTTCAAGACCTCCAGCCTGAAAGGTTTCGGAGTTTCCTCCCTGCCTATGGGGATCGTAGCGGCAGCGGCCATACTCCATTACCTCAAAGAGACCCGGCACCGACGCCTGGGCCATATAAGCAGCCTTAAGAGACTCTCCACGCAGGATTACGTCTGGATGGATCGATTCACCCTGCAAAACCTCGAACTTTTCAGAACGCGGGAAGAACGGGGCGTTTCTTTGCTGGAGGTAATAGACAAGACCCGTTCTCCCATGGGAGGACGGCTGCTAAGGCGGTGGCTCGCCCTCCCACTGATTGAACTGGATACCATCCGGGAGCGGCACCGCATAGTGGGATATTTCAAAACCCAGGAAGCCCTGCTTGAATATACACAGGAGCAGCTGGGCAGGACGGGAGACATGGAACGCCTGATTGCCAAGGTCGCCGCCGGGAAAATCACCCCGAGGGAAACCGTGCAGCTAAAAAATTCCCTCGAAACGCTGATACCCCTTAAGAACCGGATCAGCCAATCGGAAGAACCTGCCCTTGCAGGCCTTGGAGAGGCCATTGATCCCTGTGACCCCCTTCGGGAACGGATCAAAGAGGTATTACTGGAAGAGGCTCCCACTGCTGTGGGGAAGGGGGATACCATTGCCCCCGGATTTTCAACTGAACTGGATGAACTCCGGGACCTCGCCAGATCCGGCAAGGATTACCTGAATAAGATGCTGGAACGCGAAACGGCCCGCACCGGGATCCCCTCCCTGAAAATTTCTTCCAATAACGTATTCGGATACTACATCGAAGTACGGAACACCCACAGGGACAAAGTACCGGAAGAGTGGATCCGAAAGCAGACCCTGGTCAACGCCGAACGGTATATTACGGAGGAGCTCAAGGAATACGAGGCCAAGATCCTGGGGGCAGAGGAACGCATCCTGGACCTGGAACAACAACTCTTTGAACAACTGGTAGTATGGATGCAGGAATACATCCGCCCGGTGCAGGAAAATGCCAGGCTCGTGGCCCGGGTGGACTGCCTCAGCAGTTTCGCCCAGCTAGCCAGGGAATACCGGTATGTTGCCCCTGTGATGACAGATGCCACCGACCTGCAGATCCGACAGGGACGCCACCCGGTTATCGAACGGCAGCTCCCCCCGGGAGAGGCCTACATTCCCAATGACCTGGTTCTGAACCGGGAAGACCAGCAGATCATCATGATCACCGGGCCTAATATGAGCGGGAAGTCGGCCATCCTCCGCCAGACTGCCCTGATCGTACTGCTTGCCCAGATCGGGAGTTTTGTTCCTGCAGAAGAAGCCACACTTGGGGTCGTGGACAAAATATTTACACGGGTTGGGGCCAGCGACAACATTTCCCTCGGGGAATCGACTTTCATGGTCGAAATGAACGAAGCAGCCTCCATCCTGAACAACCTCTCTGAACGAAGCCTGATCCTGCTGGACGAAATAGGGCGGGGCACGAGCACCTACGACGGAATCTCCATTGCCTGGGCTATTTCAGAGTACCTGCACGAGCACCCGGCGCGGGCCAAGACCCTTTTTGCAACTCATTACCACGAGCTGAATGAAATGGCCGGTACATTCCCCAGGATTAAGAACTTCAATGTTGCCGTAAAGGAGGGCAAGGACAAGGTGCTTTTCCTTCGTAAGCTGGAGCCCGGTGGAAGCCATCACAGCTTTGGGATACACGTGGCACGCATGGCGGGAATGCCACAGGCTGTGGTACAAAAAGCCCAGAAGATGCTCGGAAAACTTGAAAAATCACATGCCGGAGAAGCATTAGGGCCCACCCTGACCAGGGCAGCAGAGGACGAAATGCAACTGAGCTTTTTCCAGCTGGACGACCCCCTCCTTGAGCAGATACGGGATGAGATCCTGGATCTGGACATCGATAGGCTTACCCCGGTAGAAGCGCTGATGAAACTCAATGAGATCAAACGCCTGCTGAAGGCGAAGAAGTCAGCTTCTTCTTAATTTCTTGCCAGGGTTCAGGGCAGTTCCCTCAGGGTCTGGAAGAATTGGCTGCGACGGCATTAAATTGACTCAAATTAGCATACAGTGAGGTTAGATGCACCAGATGGGGTCCGCCTGGGTCTCCGGGAAAACTGGAAACAGTTCACCCTCCTGGTGATCATCAATGCTTTTGTGGGAGGTATGGTGGGCCTGGAACGCAGTATTTTCCCGCAATTTGCCGAAACACAATTTGGAGTTACCTCTCGGACTGCCATCCTCTCCTTCATTATCGCCTTTGGGATCAGCAAGGCCCTGGCCAACTATTATACCGGAAGACTGGCCAACCGATACGGTCGCAGGAACCTCCTTCTGGGAGGCTGGATGCTGGCAATCCCCATCCCCTTTCTGCTGATCCATGCCAGTTCCTGGAACTGGGTGGTCTTTGCCAATATCCTGCTGGGGATCAGCCAGGGGCTCACCTGGAGCAGTACCGTGGTCATGAAAATCGATCTGGTGGGGGAAAAGGAACGGGGTCTCGCCATGGGCCTGAATGAATTTTCCGGCTATCAGGCCGTGGGGTTGGTGGCTTTTTTATCCGGCTATATCGCCCAGCAGTACGGACTGGTCCCCTACCCTTTCTACCTCGGGATCTTCATTGCTATTACAGGCTTGCTGCTTACACTGCTTTGGGTTAAGGATACCCGGGCCTATGTGGAACAGG
>JARRLI010000225.1:0-2797 GCA_037387145.1 Robiginitalea sp.
CCCTGTAAAAGCTACGATTACCTGGGCATCGTCCAGTAAGCCATTCTCATATAGGGGATGAGGAAAGTACCGGGAAGCCCCTAGATATCAGCCGCCGGGACCTGGTTGAAGCAGCTAAGCGCAGTGATATAGCCCTCGGGTATGAGACGGCAACCGGTTTTGACAATGCAACCGTGGCACGGAGGGGAGCTTCAGGCTGGCAGGTGACGGCTACGGGTCGGCGGGCACATTCCTCAGGGGTGTTCAGTGAGCGTGTCGGAGCGGGTGCTATTTTTGAGTTATCCCGGATACTCCACGAGTTCTACCAACAGGTAAAAGGGCCTCAATACCTTACGTTCAATCCGGGGATTATTTCCGGAGGGACTTTTGTGGACTACGACCCCAGGTCTGGTGAAGCAGCTGTTTTCGGAAAAACCAATGTGGTGGCCCAGACAGCAAGTGTCCGAGGAGGCCTTCGCTTTATCTCAGAAGCCCAGAAGGATTCGGCCCGCGCAAAAATGAGGGAAATCACAGGCAGGAATTTACCGAACACCAGTGCCGAAATCAGCTTTACGGACGCATATCCTGCCATGGGTCCCACACCGGAGAATATGGAATTGTTAGGAACCCTCAGCCAGGTTAGCCAGGACTTGGGTCAGGGGCCTGTGACCGCGTATGACCCCGGCCGCAGAGGGGCGGCCGATGTATCTTTTGTGGCCGAATATGTGGCCTGCCTGGATGGCCTTGGAAGTATGGGTTCCGGAGCCCATACCCCGTCGGAGACCGTAAATCTGAAGACCCTGGAGGCCCTGACCCAACGCGCAGCTATTTTGATTTACCGGCTCATTGAGGATAAATAGAACTACTTGAACCTCAGTGTATTGTCGGTTTTATCTGCTATGCCCGGAATAACTTATTTTTGTAATAACGTAAACAACATGTGTCATGAAAATAGAACAGATCTACACCGGATGTCTGGCTCAGGGGGCCTATTATATAGAAAGTGAAGGGGAAGCAGCTATTATCGATCCGCTCAGGGAGGTGGCCCCGTATCTTGAGCGTGCAAAGGATGATCAGGCCAAGATCAGGTACATATTCGAAACCCATTTTCATGCAGATTTTGTTAGCGGGCACGTGACCCTTTCAAGGGAAACAGGGGCCCCTATCATATACGGACCTAATGCCAATCCTTCTTTCGATGCCACCATCGCCTCTGACGGGCAGGTATTTCGGTTGGGTGCCATTACCATAGAGGTACTCCACACACCCGGGCATACCATGGAAAGCACTACCTACCTCCTGCGCGATGCCGATGACAACCCCCATGCAATCTTCTCAGGGGACACCCTTTTTCTGGGAGATGTGGGACGTCCGGATCTCGCCCAGAAAGCTGCAGATATGACCCAGGAAGAGCTGGCAGGCACCCTGTTTGACAGCCTCAGGAATAAGATCATGCCCCTGCCGGATGAGGTAATTGTATATCCGGCACATGGTGCAGGTTCCGCCTGCGGGAAGAATATGATGAAAGAAACTGTGGATACCCTGGGAAACCAGAAAAAGGTAAATTATGCCCTCAGGGCTGATATGACCAGGGAGGAATTCATTGAGGAGGTTACCGAAGGCCTGTTGCCGCCCCCAAAATACTTTCCGCTGAATGTAAAACTGAACAAGGAGGGATACGAGGATATCGACCAGGTCCTTGAGCGGGGTCTGCGCGCCCTGGACCCGGATGCCTTTGAGACAGCTGCTGAAGAGACCGGCGCGGTAGTACTCGATGTCCGCGATGAGGGTGAATTTGTGAAAGGCCACGTTCCAAGATCTATTTTTATTGGGCTGGATGGTGATTTTGCTCCCTGGGTGGGAGCACTTATCGCTGATGTGCAGCAACCTATCCTGCTGGTTTGTCCGGAAGGACGAGAAGAGGAAGCAGTAACACGTCTGTCCAGGGTGGGTTTCGACCGCTCACTGGGATATCTGAAGGGAGGGATTTCAGCATGGAAAAAGGCGGGCAAACAGATGGACACAATCCGTTCTGTGTCAGCGCTAGTCTTTGAGTCGGAATGGACTGGAACCCAGCCTCCGGTATTTGACGTGCGAAAGGAAAGCGAATACCAGGCTGAACATCTCAAGAATGCCAGGAACACGCCCCTGGATTCGATCAACGATCACCTGGCAGCATTTCCTGCTGAGGATACCTTCTACGTGCATTGTGCAGGTGGATACCGATCAGTTATTGCAGCGTCTATTCTAAAGAGCCGGGGGTACCATAACCTGGTTGATGTGGGCGGAGGCTTCAAGGCAATACAGGAAACCGATTTACCGGTAACTGAGTACATCTGTCCGTCCCAGATCAAGGAATAGATCTGTTTTAAACGCCCTGAAGAATGTTAAATATTTTTAACAATTAATTCATACCTTTAATCTAATAGCAACCTGAAATGTTCAAAAATTTTACGGAGCGACTCGGCTGGATGAACATCATAATGCTGTTGGTCGTACTATCTATTATTGTGGTATCAGAGATCCGTTTCCTTCAAGGCGAGAAACTGGAAGCCATTTTTATCGGGTTATGGGCCCCAACCATCCTGGGGTTTATGAATTACCTTAAATACAAAAAGTAGCATGGATTTCGTCCTGATATATTCATTTTTCGTAGGTGCGATCTTTGTGATTTGGATACTTTTTGTGATTTGGATGTACCACAAAATGCAGCAAAAACAGTAAACTACCCGCTCAGAACAATTGGCTTCCCATTTGGCTGACGCCCGTTTCAGTAACCAGCTCAATAACGTTTTTCGGATGTTTCAGGAGGTAGGAT
>JARRLI010000225.1:2838-7949 GCA_037387145.1 Robiginitalea sp.
GGCTCCAGGTCCGAAAGGTTGTTCACCTCCTGCTCCCCGGGTATAAATCCGTACCCACGGTAGACGCCATTTTCGATCCAAACCAGTGCCTGTTCCCCGTGCTCCCTTCCTTTTTCTCGTATCAGTTGATGGCTTGGAGCTTCTCTGAGTGAATCCAGGGCGGTCCGGACACGCTGGTTATATACCACGGGCTCTTCTTTTCCACGGCAAATGCCTCCGCATTCAGGAACCCTGAAATGATTGCACTCCGTTGCTCCTGGCTGCAGGTGGCAATATTTGGCGCAAAGACCGAAATCTGTACAGAGTTCTTCCAGGAAGAGGCGGGCATTTGTCTGGTTGTAGAATACTTTCCTGGATTGCTGGCCCCGCCGAACCCGGTTAATGGCCAGGTGCTGGATCCCGGTCTGATCCCGGTAACTGAACAGCCCGTAAGTGGGGCGGATGTTTTTTTGGGCACGGTTAAAGGGAGGAAAATATTTCTTGATGGCAGCTGCCTCCATCAGCAGGGCAAGCACTTCGGATCCGGAGCGTTCAAAGTCGATCTCAGCCGTTTCGCGGCACAGCTGCAATTCCCTTTCCGAAATGTCATAAAAATGACCGAGCACCCTCTTTTTAAGGTTATTTGCCTTTCCCACGTAGAGTATTTCCCCTTTTCGGCTTCTAAAGAAATAAATGCCCGGTGTTGGGGGTAGCCGCAGAAAAGATGTTTTGGGCAGGTGGGGCGGGAGGGTAGCCTCCTGCGACCTGGCATTCAGGAAGTCCTCAATAATGGATGGGCCTTCATTCCTTTCAAGAATCCGCTGAAACAACAGGGCGGTTGCCCGGGCATCCCCGGCTGCGCGGTGCCGGTCCTGCAGGGGTATATTCAGGCTGCTGCATAATTTCCCAAGGCTGTAGGAACGCAGCCCCGGAAACACCTTTCTTGAAAGACGGACCGTGCAAAGTTTTTTTCGCGAAAACTCCAGGCCACACCGCCGGAACTCATGCTGTACAATGGGATAGTCAAAATTTACCGAGTGGGCTATAAAGATTCGGCCTTCTGTAAATTCCTGAATCCTGGGAGCCAGTTCCTTGAACAGGGGGGCTTGCCGGACCATAGCAGTAGTGATTCCCGTCAGGCCTGTTATGAACGCGGGAATCTCACATTCCGGGTTTACCAGGCTGCTGAAGGAATCTGTTATAGAGTTCTCCTCTATATTGAAAAGGGCGATTTCCGTGATGCGGTTGCCGTGTATGCCGTTTCCGGTGGTCTCTATGTCAACAATGGTATACAAGGAGGTGTTTTGGTTCTTTAAAAGTAGGAAATTTGAGCCTTGGATCCGGGGTGCACGGACAACTTTATCCCTGCAAGGTTCCACCAGGTTCCAGCCAACCTGATGTCTCTGGCAACTGTATAAAAATACGGCTTGCATTTTCCTCAGCACTCTGAATACGAATACCTCCATCCAGAAGGATCAACAACAGACAGCCCCTGACCCGCAATTTGAATCGAAGGTCCTTCCACGCCTTTGGCAGGGCAGGGGAGAAGCCTACTCCTTTCTCTGTCAGAACGAAACCTGCAAACCCCTTGACGATGATCAGCCATACCCCTCCTGCTGCTGCGGTATGGATTCCCCCAAGGAACGAACCGCCGCTCATAACTTTCTTACTGGCATTGTAGAGATCAATAGAGGCGGATTCCATGAAATACCGGTACGCTTCTTCCTGATGTCCTGCTCTGGAGGCTACCAGGGCGTGCACGCTCGGGCTGAGGGAGGAACCGTGTTCGGTCCGCGGCTCGTAGTATTCATAATTGGCGGTAAGCACTTCATTGGGAAAGATGTCGAGCATGGCAAGCAGCTGGATGACGTCCGCTTGTTTCAAAACCTGGGTATGTACGGCAATGCCGTTGGGCCAGCCCCAGTATTCATCCGGATCTATCAGCTGGGATCGGGTTCGGGCAGGTAGATACGGGTTGCAATATCCTCCCAGGCATCCCTGGAGGCGGCATTGAGACCAAGGGCCGAAAGCAAAGTATCAAGTTTGTCCGAGTGGGCCCCGGCCATCTTGTCAAATACCAGGCAGGCTTTCTGAAGGGCAAACCGGCAGAGGTAGTTGGTAAAGGCGTTGTTATCCACATTCTCGTGATACTCATCCGGCCCCAGCACGCGTATGATCTCATACTGCTCCCTGTCCATCTTAAAATGCACACGGGAGACCAGAAACTGGGCTACCTCAAAGAGGACTTCCGCCCCCTGTTCCAGCATGAATTCCCAGTCATTTGTAGCCTGGAAATAGAGCCAGATCCCATATACCACATCTGGTGAGATGTGGATCTGCCAACAATTAAAATGGTTGCGGATGGGCCGGCCAGAAAGCACGTCATTAAAGAAAAAGTCAGGAAAAAGCTCATCCCCGGTCTTTCCGCTGGTCCAGGCATAGAAGGCCCCGTAATACCCCAATCGCTTTGCTTTTCTGCGGGCCCCGTCAAGGGTGTCATAGCGGTAGGCTACCAGTCGTTTCGCTATCTCTAAATGTGAGAATACAAACATGGGCAGGTTATAGGTTTCCTGGTCCCAGAATGCAGCACCCTGATATACCTGGCAGGAAAGCCCCCGGGCCCCGACGGGCAGGTTGGCATGTGTGGGAGTGGCTATGAAGGCCTGGTAAAGATTAAACCGGGTCAGCAGTTGGGCTTCCATATTCCCGCCGACTTGTATGTCACTCACTTCCCAGAAGGCGTCCCAATGCGCTTGGTGGGCATGCAGCAGGGCCTCAAACCCGCTTCGAAGGGCATCGGTTACCTCTTGCTTTGCTATCTCTAACGGATTTGGCACCTCATTATCGTGGGTAATGCTTACCACCTTTTCCATGACCACTTCTTCACCCGTCCTGAGTTCAAATTGGAAGTCCCGGTAGAGCTCCCTAGGCGCTCTGACCACTGCATCGCTTGCAGGGGTTGCACCTTTGAACTGTTGTCCGGAGACCACGGCGATTCGTGTCCCCAGCTCTGTGGTTTTGAGATCCAAACCGAGCAGACCCGCTCCATCCAGAGCCGGGATGCAGGATTGGAAGTGGTCCCCGTTGAGGCTCCATACCTTCCCGTCAATACCTGTACGCAGGGTATAGATTCCATGGTCCAGCGCTTTGAAACGGAACTCCTCTACCAAAAGGTGGTGGTTGTCTTTGCTGGCAAATTTGCGGATCGCCACCTCTGCTTGCTTTCCCCCTGGGCTTTCCCAGTGAATTTTACGGGTATTGATCCCGTAGCGCAGGTCCAGGGAATGCTGGTATTTATGAAGCGTACCCGAGAACAGACTGCAGGCTTCTTCATCCAGACTTAATTCAGAGAACATCCCATTGGGGACATTGCAAAGTTCGCTCCAGCGGCTCCCTTCAGCCTGGTCCCACGTATCGGTGACAATACAGGCCACAAACTCCTCCGCCCTCCAGTTATCGAAGGTTCCACGATACCCCAGATACCCGTTGCCGATCATAAAATTGCTGCCTGTGTTAACTATTTGGGCGGGATCAAAGGATTTTTCAATGATCTCCCATCCCGTTTTCGTCTGCAGGTTGTTTTTAAGATCCATATCAGGGTTGAATTTTTATCAGTTTCAAGGCCACAGCCCGAGAATTGGGCATCTAAAAATACGTGAAAAGCAATAGTCTTAAAAACCACCATTAATTTTGGTGGTTTTGAATTGGGATTGGGGTTTTCCCTATCTTGTGGGGTATGCGCAATGCCACCAATATCCAATTTGACCCAAGGTACCCTTCTGTAAAGGACCTGCGCAACAAAGCCCGCAGGCGCATCCCGGGCTTCGCCTTCGATTATCTGGACGGTGGTTGTAACGAGGAGGTGAATCTCCGTCGCAACCGCGATGACCTTCAGGCTATCCAGCTTTTGCCACGCTATCTGGATCCCTTTGATGGGGCAAAACTGAATACCGGACTTTTTGGACAGCAGTATAAGGCTCCCTTCGGAGTGGCACCTATCGGCCTTCAGGGACTAATCTGGCCAGGATCGCCCCAGATCCTTGCCAGGACTGCAGTTGCTCAAGGCCTGCCGTTTATCCTGAGTACAGTGGGTACGGCCTCCCTGGAGGAGATTAGCGAGCTTACCGAAGGAAGGGCCTGGTTCCAGTTCTATCACCCTGCTTCGGACCGGATCCGCGACGACTTGCTGGACCGGGCAGAAGCAGCAGGGGTCCGGGTGCTTGTCCTCTTGTGCGATACCCCAACCTTTGGTTTCCGACCCCGAGAAATTCGACGGGGCCTGGCCATGCCCCCCAAAATGACCCCCGGGAATGTCCTGCAAATGCTAAGCAGGCCCCGATGGGCCCATAAAACCTTGCAACACGGAGTACCGCGATTTGCGAACCTGCTGCCGTATATGCCAGATCATATGAACCTCCGGAAACTGGGGACTTTTATGGACGTGTTTTTCGAAAAAAGGATGACTCACGCGAAGATTGCTTATATCAGGAACCGTTGGAAAGGCACCCTTGTCTTAAAGGGGGTGAGTACCCCGGCCGATGCAGAAACCGCCCTGAAGCTCGGCCTGGATGGGATCATTGTCTCCAACCACGGGGGCAGGCAGCATGACGCCGGACCCAGCAGCATTCAGGCACTTAGGGAAATCAACCGTTTGCTGGGCGGCAAACTCCCCCTTATGATGGATAGCGGCGTGCAATCGGGTACTGATATCGCACGGGCTATGGCATGTGGGGCTTCTGCGGTATTTCTTGGCCGTGCTTTTATGTATGGAGTTGCTGCACTTGGGAGCCGGGGCGGGGATCATGTAGCTGGCATGCTTGAAGCTCAATTGAGACAGGTTATGGAGCAAATTGGATGTCAACATCCGGAAGATCTTCCTTCATTTATTTGAAAATTTCAAGATAAAGCGTATGGTTATCGCTCTTCCCACCCCTGGGTAATTACCTTACTTCACAAGTTGCTCGTAAATTCGCAACTGCTTATAAACATGAATATTACATGTAGTGTAAGAATAGGTTTACAAAAAAATCAAAGGCGCGCATTTCGTCGATAAATGCCCTGAATACAACAAATACCTGACTAAAGAACCACAATAAAATTTAATTTTTGATGCTCCGGAGAGGTTCCAACAG
>JARRLI010000226.1:0-3258 GCA_037387145.1 Robiginitalea sp.
CCAACTCCCCCAGGACCCTGCCTTCTATCTGGATATTCAGCACATACGTTTCAAGTTCCACCTCCTGGCGGGCAAGTACCTCCGCCTTGGTCATAACCCCGGTTGTTTTGAACAAGTCCAGGACTTCAGGTGAAGTAAGCACTTCCATGGCTGCAGGGGTATTGGTATGGTTACTCAATTTCCTGCGGGCAGCCTCCTTTTCCCATTGGGCACTGTAACCGTCCCCATCGAAGCGAATCCGTTTACTTGATTTAATGTACTCCCTGAGCACATTGAATATGGCCTCATCTTTTTTCAGCTTCTTTTTTTCAATAAGGGTATCGACCTCCCTTTTGAATTCCCGTAATTGATGTGCCATGATCGTATTGAGCACCGTCATCGGTTTGGCGCAATTGCTCTTGGAACCCACCCCCCGCATTTCAAATTTGTTTCCGGTAAAGGCAAATGGGGAGGTTCGGTTCCGGTCTGTATTATCGAGAAGGATTTCGGGAATTTTCCCTACGACATTTAACTTGAGTTCTGTCTTTTCTTCCGGGGACAACTTACCCTTGGAGACCCCTTCCAGTTCATCGAGCACAGCACTGAGCTGTTCCCCTATAAAAATGGATATCACAGCAGGGGGTGCCTCATTGGCGCCAAGGCGGTGATCATTGCTGGCAGAGGCAATCGAGGAGCGGACAAGCCCCTCGTACCGGTCCACAGCCTTGATCGTATTGATAAAAAAGGTGAGGAATTGCAGGTTCTTCATCGGCGTTGACCCGGGACTCAGCAAATTCGTTCCCCTATCCGTGCTCAGGGACCAGTTGTTGTGTTTGCCCGAACCATTGATGCCTGCAAAGGGCTTTTCATGGAAAAGGACTTTCAGACCATGGCGCCCGGCTACTTTCTCCATCACATCCATCAGCAATAAGTTATGGTCCACCCCGAGATTGGCCTCCTCGAATACGGGTGCGAGTTCATACTGATTCGGGGCAACCTCGTTGTGACGTGTTTTTACAGGGATCCCCAACAGCATGCATTCTACTTCCAGATCCCGCATGAATTGAAAGGCCCGGGGCGGGATCACGCCAAAATAGTGATCATCCAGTTGCTGACCTTTTGCCGCAGGTTTTCCAATCAGGGTCCTTCCCGCCAGGATGAGGTCCGGCCGGGTTTTGGCCAATTCCGCATCCACCAGGAAATACTCCTGTTCCCAACCTAGGGTAGCGATAACCTTATTGACATTTTTGTCAAAATACCGGGCCACCGCTGTAGCCGCTTCATCCACCGCATGCAGGGCTCGAAGCAAGGGTGCCTTGTTGTCGAGTGCCTCCCCCGTGTAGGAGACAAATACCGTAGGGATACAAAGCGTATTGCCATATACAAATGCAGGCGAAGTCGGATCCCATGCGGTATACCCGCGGGCTTCAAAAGTATTCCGGATTCCACCGCTTGGAAAACTGGAGGCGTCGGGTTCCTGTTGAACCAACTGGCTCCCTCCAAACTTTTCCAGGGCTCTACCATCGGGCATCAGGTCAAAAAATGCGTCATGCTTTTCAGCCGTAGCCCCTGTAAGTGGCTGAAACCAGTGGGTGTAATGCGTAGCCCCAATACTCATGGCCCACGCTTTCATGGATTCTGCTACCTGATCGGCAATCTTGCGATCTATTTTGCTTCCGGAAAAAATGGCTCCCTTGACACTTTCAAAAGCATCCTTGGTGAGGTATTGACGCATGCGGTCTTCATTGAAAACGCGCTGGCCGAAAAGTTCAGAGCGCTGCAGGCCTTCTCCCTTTAACTCCCCGGTGATGGGTTTTTCTGCTTTCAGTGCTTCGATTCGTAACCTATTCATAGAGCTGGATTTTTACCTTAATATGGGATCGATGTGTAATTCGCAAAAATATCACAAAAAACTAACTATTTATTAATCACCCTACTTTTTTGAGGGGGTGTTGATAATTTTGTCAATATTTTTAATAATTACCCCTGTCTTTTGTAAGTCGTACAATGAAATTATATTATTTTTGACGCTCATTATCGTAAACACTTTTAAATTATTAATATGAATAAAACGAAGTTAGAATATATCTGGTTGGACGGATATTACCCCACAGCAAATCTCAGAAGCAAGACCAAGATTGAATCTGATTTCAGCGGCAAATTAGAAGATTGCCCGATCTGGTCATTTGACGGGAGTTCCACCCAGCAAGCAGAAGGAGGCTCTTCAGACCTTCTGCTCAAACCCGTAGCGATTTATCCGGACCCTGCCAGGGAAAATGGTTTTATAGTAATGACCGAAGTGCTGAATCCCGACGGAACACCTCATGAAACAAATTCACGGTCCAGCATTGACGGAGATGCAGACGATGATTTCTGGTTCGGCTTCGAACAGGAGTACTTTATCATGGACGGGCATACACAACTGCCCCTTGGATTCCCTGTTGGCGGATATCCAGGCCCACAGGGATTATACTACTGCTCAGTAGGCGGAAGAAATACCCACGGAAGGGAACTGGTAGAGCGCCATGCCGACTACTGCCTTCAAGCCGGGCTGAACTTTGAGGGTATCAACCAGGAAGTAGCTTGCGGACAGTGGGAATTCCAGATCTTCGCCAAAGGTGCTAAAAATGCAGGGGACCAAGTTTGGGTAGCCCGGTATTTACTGGACCGCCTGACAGAGGATTACGGCTGGTACATTGAGTACCACCCCAAGCCTGTAAAAGGAGACTGGAACGGGAGTGGTATGCACGCTAACTTCTCCAATAACCTGTTAAGGACCTGTGGTTCTCAAGAGATATACGAAAAAGTGTGTGAAGCATTCCGTCCGGTAACCGAAGAACACATCGAAGTTTATGGTGAATTCAATGAGGAGCGACTGACCGGGCAACACGAAACCCAGTCCATTCATGAATTCAGTTTTGGCATTTCAGACCGCGGGGCTTCAATCCGGATCCCTATCCTGACTGTGGAGCGCGGATGGAAAGGCTGGCTGGAGGATCGGCGTCCCGCTTCCAACGCGGACCCATACAAAGTGGCAGCCCGAATTATTAAAACTGTGCAAAGCGCCAATATAGAAGTAGAAGCCTAGGGTTTTTACCTTCTGACTTGAAGAACCGCTGGATTCCTCCCAAGGGATCCGGCGGTTTTTATTTAAAGGTTGAAATTAAGAAAAACGCGTAGACCGCAAGCAGTATAAGACCTTCTTTCCAACCCAGCCGCTGCCTGGACGGGAAGAAAACCAGGGGCAGAATCAAAAAGGAAATCCCCAGCATCCAAAAG
>JARRLI010000227.1:0-3219 GCA_037387145.1 Robiginitalea sp.
ATCCAACCTCCGGTGGGTATGGTCTTTATCCCTTCAGGAAGTTTTATGATGGGCGGGAAGTCTGAATGGGCAGAACCCGATGAATTTCCCCGTAGGAATATAGGGGTCTCCGCATTCTATATGGATCAAACAGAAGTTACAAATACTCAGTTTGAGGCTTTTGTTAAGGCCACGGGATATGTAACCACGGCGGAAAAAGAATTGGATTGGGAAGAACTCAGAAAGCAACTACCTCCGGATACTCCAAGACCTGCAGATTCAGTTTTGCAACCAGGTTCCCTGGTATTCCAACCTACAGAGGGCCCGGTAGACCTGCGAGACCTATCACAATGGTGGGAGTGGACCCTGGGCGCTAACTGGCGACATCCGGAAGGTCCTGGCAGCAGTATCCAAGACAGAATGAACCATCCCGTGGTACATGTTTCCCACGAAGATGCAAAGGCTTATGCTGCATGGGCAGGAAAACGTTTGCCGACTGAAGCGGAGTGGGAATGGGCCGCAATGGGTGGCCTTGAAGATCCGGTATATCCATGGGGCAATACACCGGCAGACCAGGCCGCAAAGAAAGCAAATTTTTGGCAGGGGATCTTCCCCTTTCGAAACGATTCCCTGGACGGATATGTCCGTACGGCTCCCGTTAAAACCTATTCGGAAAATGGATATGAATTGTACGATATGGCCGGAAATGTATGGGAATGGTGCGAGGATAAATACAGGGCAGATACCTACTCCCTCGATCTGGAGCCCGAAGAAGCGTTCAACCCTTCCGGACCGCTGGAATCCTTTGACCCCGGAGACCCTCTGGCGGAAAAGAATGTAGTGCGGGGGGGCTCTTACCTTTGCAGCGACAGTTATTGCAGTGGTTATCGGGTGGCGCGCAGAATGCGCACCACACCGGACACAGGCATGGGTCATCTGGGATTCCGATGCGTGAAAGATATCGATTCCAAGGGGCCCTAAGAAGTTGAATCCCCAGGTTCCCGCAGGAGACTAATCAAACCAAACAGGGGCCCAATGGCAAGCAGGAGGTAGGCCATGGGTGAATCCGTTAATTTCTGCAAAAACCCAAGGGTTTCAATGCTCACTATGGTAATGGCAAATCCTATGCTTGTGACAATGGTAAGGGCGGTTCCCTTGCGTTCCTCCGTTGCGTTATGAGCTACCAGGGTGGAAAAGAGGGGGGAGTCTGCTATAACCACCATCCCCCAGAAAAGCAAAAACAAAAGGAAGAACCCCGCGGGCATGGAATACATCCAGGGTGCCAGCAGGCAGCAAAGCCCGGAAAGGACCAGAAAACCGGCAGCAACACGTTTAATCCCCATCTGGCGAGACAGATAGCCTCCCATCACACAGGCGGGACCACCGGCACCAATGATTACAAAGGACCACAGGGGAATAGAGACTTCCATCTCAGGATGAAGTTCCTGGAAGGATTTCAACAGCAACGGCACAAAAGCCCAGAAAGTGTAGAGTTCCCACATATGGCCAAAGTATCCGAATGCCGAAGTGCGAAAAGCCCTGTTGTGAAAAACAAGGAAAAAGGCTTTAAGTTCGGGCTTCTGCATTGGTCTGCGGAAGGGTCCGTCTGGCAGGATCCAAATGACGACCCCACCCAGCGTGGCCAAAATAGAGGTTATCAGCACGATCAGCTTCCAGGAAATGTCGAGGGATCCTATGTTCAGTAAATGGGGAAACGCGGTGCCCAGTACCAGGGCCCCGACAAGATAACCTAATGATGTTCCCAGACCCTTTCGGTAGTAATCCGATGCGATCTTCATCCCTACCGGGTAGATCCCTGCTAGGAAGAACCCGGTGAGGTAACGCAATACCAGAAGCGTGGTGAGCGTATTCCCTTCCCAAACCATTCCCAGGTTTGCCAGGGCACCCAGCAAAGCAGACCAGAAAAACACCCTGGAAGGCGGAAACCGATCTGCCAGGGTCAGCAGGGCAAAGACTAGGGTTCCGGAAATAAATCCAAATTGAACGGCGGAAGTCAGATGTCCAAGAGCCGATGGGGCCAGCTGGAAGGTGGCTGTAAGATCACCCAGCACGCCATTTGAGGCGAACCATAGTGAAGTCCCACAGAATTGTGATAAAACGATGATTGGCAATACAAAGGCCGGAACTTTGGCAGTCCGGGAGATGGAATCCGGGGAGTTTGGATCAGAGGATGTATGCATGCTACCCCAAAAAAAGGTAAAAATCTTCGGAATCCGGGCAAAAGCATCTGCAATGTCAACCATAAAGTACAATTATTGCATTCTCTGAACCGGAGCAGCCTTCATTTGGTATTATCGGTATCCTTTCATTTATGTTTGATAAAAAAGGTAGCATCCTTTGCTGTGGAAGCTCGGGTGAATTGTATAAAAAAATGGCAGGGGCGACCCTGCCATTTTTTTATCAAATCCATGCAGATTAGTTTCCGTCAGTGGTTTCTTCTGCCTCCAGGACAAAATCCTGTTGGGTTTTGTTTCCTGCGACAAGGGTTACATCCACAGGTTCGGCCGCAAGGTATCCCGCCTTCTCAACCAGGACCTGGTAATCTCCCGCCGGAGCGGAAAGGGAATAGTTGCCGTCAGCATCTGTAAATGTGCCTGACTGTTCTTCGCCTCCAAGCAGTGTAACCGTTACACCTTCGATCCCGGTTTCAACTTCTTCTATGATTTCGGTTACCTTACCCATCAAGGTACCATTGGTGGAAGCGTTGGATGCCTTGATCACGGGTTTGAAAATGAATCCATTGAAATCCGGTCCATCGATGTTTCCCCGTGCTACAAAAGACTCACTTACATCAAAGTCCAGCAATAGGTCCTCGGAAAGACCTCCGGCCACCTGAAGGGGAGGGTCGATGAATACCTTGATCCCGGTATTCTCTCCACTGGGGACTTTGAAATCAAACACCTTCTCTTCATCGGTAAGCTCTCCTTGATCATCGGCAAGAACCAGGTTAACCCCTTTGACATAGATGCGAACCAAATCATAAGAGCCGACAGGTATTTCAAGGTCTGCAAGCTCCAGAGTAATCCCATTAATAAGGGTCAGCAAGTTGACCTCCATTTCTTCCTCCATTAGGGTGATAAACGGGGAACCTCCATCCTCCATGGAATCCGTGTCGGTTTCTGTATCATCCTCATTGGAAGCCTTGCGGATTTCAACTTTGAAAACAGTGACATTCGCTTCAGCTACGTCATCATAAGGAAAAGGGGCATCGCTCAGGCG
>JARRLI010000228.1:0-5080 GCA_037387145.1 Robiginitalea sp.
CCCCCAATTTCAGCTGGGAAGTCATAAGGGGCAAACGCCTTTTCAGTACTCATATGAGTAACCTTACCAGGAACGTCCGGCCCCGGGATATATTTCTTACCTATAGAATCCCTCATACGTACTATGTCCTGAACCAAGGTTGAGTCTGTCTTGAAGCTGTCTGCGGGCATTTCATAGACCAGAATATTCATGTTGCCCCTGGGTATGTCCCGATCAAGCCACAAAAAGTCTCCTTCTTCTTTTCCTACCGTATACAAAGAGGGCAATCGCAGAGAGATGCCAAACTTCTCCTTTAAAACGGTTGCTTTGCTCAGAGAACGCAAGAACCTGCTTTGCGCCTCTTTCAATTCCATTTGTTTTATGGCTGAAATAATATCGCCTGCAGTGGCTTCGATATTAGCGATCAGGTTTGAATCTGTAGTTCCCTTGATCACAGCTACTTTCTGCGGAGTTGCGTAGAGGTCGTCCTGGATTTGGGCGGCGCTGACGCTGTCCCGGTCCACAAACAAAATTGCTCTCCTGTGCCGCGTAGTCCCACGAAAAACGCTTCGGGGCATGTGCTCCAGGTTCAACAGGGGCTCATCCCACGTCAAACCAAGTACCGGGGCCGCGAAATACTCCCGTACCTTGTCCCCAACCGGGCCTTCCCACAAACTATTGTCCATGACAATTGCCAGGGTATTTAAGGCCCCGACAGAGGCGGGCTTATATTTTTTAGTTGGTTTGTCCTGGCAGGCGGTAAAAAGCAACAGAAATATCAAAGAAATGGGCAGTATTCTCATAAGTGTGTCCTGGGTTTAGGGGGAACAGTTGCATAATTTTAATTTGGTCCCCGGTTGTAAACTACTACCGCGAATACCGTTCCATTCTCGCAAATTCTCAATTGATACGCCCTGATATTTCTTAGAAATAGTCCAGAGAGAATCACCTTTTTCCACTACGTGAAAACGCGGCGATTTATCAGAGGCACTGGCAACTGTCTTTTTTTGGGGAGCTTCCGCCCCGGAAGTAACCGGTTTTCTGGGATAAATAGTGAGGCGTTGTCCTACCCGCAACATATTGGATCTCATCCCATTCCACCTTTTGATCTGGCTTACTCTCACCCCATAACGTTCGGCAATTTTTCCAAGGTAATCCCCGCTTCGAACACGATACCTTATGCGCTCCTCTGATTCCACATACCTGGGGAGCGGCTTTTCGCTTTGCGCAAGTTCTTCCTCAACCTTTGCGTAAATCGCCGCTTCATTTGTGACAAAAGGCCCGATAGCGGCTATGGGGAGCCTGAGCATATATTCCTTCCCGGAAACCTTGGGTATGATCCCCAGCTTGTAAGAGGGGTTTAATATCTGAATTTCTTCCAGTGGCAGCCCTGTGAATTTACTGATCTGGTCAAAAGTAATGGTAGACTTTACCAGGACTGTATCTGTTTCAAAAAGGGGCCGTGAAGATGCTGCTGGTACTAGCCCGTATTCATCTGCATATTCAAAAACAAACATCGTCGCAAGGAAGGCAGGCACGTAACCCGCGGTTTCCCTGGGTAAGAAGGGGCGGATATTCCAGTAATTCTTATGCCCCCCAGAGCGGCGGATCGCTTTGTTTACATTTCCCGGACCCGAGTTGTAGGCTGCCAGGGCAAGATCCCAGTCCCCAAATATGTCATACAGTTTTGAAAGATAGCGGCTGGCCGCGTCTGTCGCCATTACAGGGTCGCTACGCTCATCCACATAACTACTAACCTTTAGTCCGTACATCTGGCCCGTCCCATACATAAATTGCCAGAGCCCGGTTGCTCCCACTCTCGATTTAGCTCTTGGATTCAAAGCCGATTCAACAATGGAAAGATATTTAATCTCCAGTGGCAGGTCGTGTTTATCCAGGGTCTCTTCAAACAGCGGGAAATAAAATTCACTCACCGCCAACATCCGTTGCATAAGATCCCGTTTATTGAAGAGACCCTGGATAAACACGACCTGCCACTGGAGATTAAATATCTTTCCATTGTTGAATCGGCTTTGAATCCAAGAGCCAGCCAGAGGCTGTCATAGGCCGCTGCGTGCTGGTGGTCCCCAAGGGTAAGACTATCCTTTTCTGCAGCTGTCCTCAGAGAGACATCCTGAAAATCCCTGACCGGGTCTGCCTGTAATACCTTAAGGGTGGTATCCCGGGTGGCGTCTGATCCGGAAGGCTCCTGCGCACTGACAATTCCCGATTGTATCCACAACATTATACCCAGAAATACATACTTCTTCATTCGATCGAAATTGGATTGAAACGCGTGGGGTTAGCGAAATTCGCATATTTTTATCTAAGAACGAAATTTTTCAGATTTAAGTACCTCTAACGTTCTCATTTTTAGATTACTGGAGAATAGCAGCAATCCCGGGAAGTGTTTTCCCTTCCAGGCTTTCCAGCATGGCCCCGCCTCCTGTGGAAACATAACTAACCTTATCCTGGAACCCAAATTGCTTCACAGCAGCTACAGAGTCCCCTCCCCCAACAAGAGAAAAAGCTCCTTTTTCAGTGGCTTCTGCCACATAGTTCCCTACTTCAATGGTCCCTTTTGAAAATATTTCCATCTCAAAAACCCCCACAGGGCCATTCCATAAAATGGTTCTTGACTGGAGGATCACGTCTCTGAAAAGCTTCAGTGTTTCCGGCCCTGCATCCAAGCCCTGCCATCCGGCTTCAATCGCCCCTGCAGGCATAATCCGTGTCTGCGCTTCATTGCTGAAATCATTACCTGCAACCACGTCTACCGGAAGGTGGACCTCTACACCTTTAGCTTTTGCCTTTTCCAGGATGGACAGCGCCAGCGCCTTTTTGTCGGGCTCGTTGATAGAGTCTCCAACCTGCCCGCCCTGGGCAAGCACAAAGGTGTATGTCATCCCCCCTCCTATAATGAGGTGGTCTATTTTATCAAGTATGTTTTCTATGATTGTGATTTTACTCGAAACCTTAGCCCCTCCCAGAATTGCCGTGACAGGCTTTTCCCCGGTCTTCATTACCGTTTCTATAGCTTTGATTTCCCTGGCCAGCAAATAGCCAAAACACTTATTACCCGGAAAATAAGATGCGACTACCGTGGTGGAGGCATGTGGCCTGTGTGCTGTTCCGAAGGCGTCATTCACATAAATATCGCCGCAGTGGGAGAGCTGTTCCGCGAATTTCGGATCCCCTGATTCTTCCTCCGGATGGTATCGCAGGTTTTCCAGTAAAAGAACCTCCCCGCTTTGCAAATCGGACACCGCCTTTTCAACTTCCGTTCCGATACAGTCAGGGATAAATTTTACCTGGACTTCCAGGATCTCGGATACGCGATCCACAATATGGGATAAGGAAAAGTCCGGGTTCTTCTGCCCTTTCGGACGTCCGAGATGACTCATTAGGACTGCACTTCCGCCATCTTCGAGCACCTTGATGATGGTTGGCCTGGCAGCCTCGATTCTGTTGGTGTCAGTAACATTGAAATCCTCATCGAGAGGTACATTAAAATCTACCCGGATCAGCGCCTTTTTATTCTTAAAATCAAAGTTGTCAATAGTAGTCATCACGTAGTATTTAATCAGACTCCAAAAATAGGGATATTTGCTTTCAAGCCGTTGTAATGAATGCCTTTTTCATTTCCCGGACAACTAAAATGTTATCTTTGGATCATGAGGTTTGCTGAAATCCTTGGCCTAGATCATATAAAGCATCACCTGACCTCGAGCGCAGATGCCGGAAGGATCCCGCACGCCCAGCTTTTTGTGGGTCCGGAAGGGTGCGGTACCCTGCCCATGGCAATTGCCTACGCACAATACCTGCTATGCGGAAATCAGGGAGGGGAGAACACTGGCGGGAATCTTTCCTGCAATACAAAGTGTGGTCATCTGACACATCCCGATTTACATTTTTCATTCCCTGTTGCCACCTCTGGTTCGGTCAGCAGCCATCCGGTCAGCGATCACTTCCTGGGCCCCTGGCGGGAATTTGTTCGGGAGCAGCCCTACGGCAATTTATTCGATTGGTACCGCGCCATAGGAATAGAGCGAAAACAAGGGCGGATCGGAGTGGATGAAGCCCATGACATCGTTAAGAAATTAAGCCTGAAGTCCTATGAAGGCGGACACAAGATAATGATCATCTGGATGGCAGAACGCCTGAATGCTGCGGCATCCAACAAACTGCTCAAACTTATTGAAGAACCTCCTCAGAAGACGGTGCTACTTATGGTAGCTGAAGACGAAGAACAACTCCTGCCAACCTTACGCAGCCGTTGCCAGGTGCTGCATTTCCCGGCAATTCCTGAAACCGCGATTGTCGAAGGCCTGGTAGAAAAAGGTGCTGCCAGAGAAGAAGCCATTCAGATCGCACAGGAAGCTAATGGTAATTTCAACCGCGCACAGGACCTTATCTTACAGGATTCTGAAGACCTGATCTTTGAGAAATGGTTCGTTTTATGGACTCGGACCGCATTTAAGGCGAAGAAAAATAAGGCCGCTGTTCACGAACTCATACTCTGGAGTGAAGAAATTGCCAAAACCGGCAGGGAAACCCAAAAGAAGTTTTTATCCTACTGTATTTCAATAATCCGCCAGGCGATGCTCCTGAATTATGGGATAACCCCGCTGGTTTATATGAAAATGAGGCAGCCGGATTTTAATCTGGAGAGGTTTGCCCCGTTCATTCATGAAAATAACGTAGCCGCCATGGTACGTGAGCTTGAAGACGCTCGTTTTCACATCATCCGAAACGGAAATTCCCGGATAATCTTTACAGACCTCTCTATTAAGTTAACCCGCCTGTTACACACCAGGCCAACCAATACCGCTGCCCTATGAAAACGATAACTGAGAATACGGCTGAAATACTATTGCTGATTTTTCTTATTATCACCTTTCTTCAAAGCAGCCTGGATAAGGTCTTTGACTGGAAGGGAAACCTTAGCTGGCTGAAAGATCATTTTGCCCAATCTTCACTAAGGCAGATTGTGCCGGCTATGTTTTTCATCATTACCATTACCGAGCTGGCAGCAGGGATTTTGTCTGCCCTGGGTTTGGTGCAAATATTGCGAGGTGCCGGAAACAACTTCGCTTTTTTG
>JARRLI010000229.1:0-4093 GCA_037387145.1 Robiginitalea sp.
CTGGTGGATTTGCCGGGCAATCCTGCCCGAATTTGACAATAGTTTGATAAAGCCTCTGGCATCTGCTGCGGTCCAGTCTTTGTTCAGTTCCCCATAATTGCCAAAGGAAGCATCCATTAGGTCGTATTTTGAAGCTATTCCCTCCAGTTCAAACCGGTACGGATACAGTCTTACAAACACCTTGCCGCTGACATAGCGCTGAGAATCTTCCAGGAAGCATTCAATATTCCGCATCACCTCATCGAGGTACTGGCCTTCATGCAGAAGCATCCCGTAAAAACTTCCCAATTGTTCTTTTTGGAATTGTTGCCATTTGCTAAGGGTGTGCTTTTCCAGCAGGTGGTGTGCCTTCAGAATGATCAGGGGAGCAGCTGCTTCAAACCCCACCCGTCCTTTTATTCCTATAATCGTGTCCCCCACGTGGGTGTCCCTGCCAATAGCGTAGTCCGAAGCCAGTTGTTGGAGTTTCAGGATATTATTGACCGGTGTATCCTGATTTCCGTTAAGGGCAGTGATTTCACCCTGTGTGAATTCCAGTTCGATTGAGTCCCCGGTTTTGTCCTTTAACTGGCTGGGGAAGGCCTTTTCCGGAAGCGCTTTTCGGGAGCCCAGTGTTTCATCTCCTCCCACCGATGTTCCCCAGAGGCCCTGGTTAATGGAGTATTTGGCCTTTTCCCAGGAGTAAGAAATCCCTGCTTCCTGCAAATACGAGATCTCATCTTCCCTGGAAAGCTTAAGGTCCCGGATAGGGGTAATGATCTGGATTTCCGGTGCCATGATCTGGAAGATCAGATCGAAGCGCACCTGGTCATTCCCTGCACCCGTGCTGCCATGAGCTATGTGGCTGGCACCAAGGGTACGGGCGTAGGATACTATCTCCAGTGCCTGTACGATCCGCTCGGCACTGACGGAAAGGGGATAGGTATTGTTTCGAAGGACATTTCCAAAGATCAGATATTTGACTACTGAATCGTAAAACGATTCCACAGCATCGATAGCCTCATAGGAATGAGCTCCAATTTCTATTGCCTTCTCCCCGATGGAGGTAAGTTCTTCAGGGGTGAAGCCTCCTGTATTTACGGTTACGGCATGTACCTCATATCCTTTTTCATGGGTCAGGTAGTGAGCGCAGTAGGAGGTGTCCAGGCCTCCGCTGTATGCCAGTACAAGTTTTTTCATTTTTTGTTCTTTTTTGAAAGCAGGGATTTTTTGATGTTTCGCAATCGTTCAAAGGATTTTTTATCCATTTTTCGTTGTTTAATAGAATGGGTATCCCCCGGGTCGAAAAGCATGCCTGTGCACAGGCACATCTTTCTTTCGGTTCGCGTGAGGATGTCAAAATTCTTGCAGGTCTGGCATCCTTTCCAGAATTCCGGGTCGTCTGTTAATTCTGAAAAAGTCACAGGACGGTACCCCAGTTCATAATTGATCTTCATTACGGCAAGTCCTGTGGTAATCCCAAAAATCTTGGCGTCGGGAAACTTTTTTCTCGAGAGATCGAAGGCTGCCTTCTTCACCTTTTTGGCAAGGCCCTGATGTCGGTAGTCGGGATGAACGATCAGTCCTGAATTCGCTACGTATTTCTGGTGTCCCCATACCTCGATATAGCAGAAGCCTGCAAAATTTTCCCCGTCCAGGGCGATGACGGCGTTCCCGTTCCTGATCCGTTTTATGACATAGTCCGGGGTTCTTTTTGCGATCCCTGTACCGCGCACCCTGGCCGAGGCTGCAATGGTATCACAGATGTCCTGGGCATACTTGATATGTGAGGAATTAGCAACTACGATTTTCATTGCCAATGTTTTTAAGAGATAATAATAAGATTCATTCGGGTATTTGCGGAAATGGACTCACCTAATTCCAGAACAGAGTATCACCCTTACGGGCGGCGGCGCACAAGACGGGTAGAAGCCGGGAGGCTCCATGTAGCGGGGTTCGAAAAGTGTCCTTGTACTTTCATCACAACCAAATGTACAAATATTATTTAATTGCCGGTGTGGGTGTCCTTCTTTTTGGTAAAAAGAAGAAAATATTTTCTGTTTCTGATAATTTCATAAATCAGGAATCCAAATACCGTGAAATATTCAATGAAAATCCAGAGGGGTCGTTCTTCAACAGCGTCTGCACCATAGGCGGAATAACTCAAAATTACCGTTGCCGACCATACGATCACAAAACGGAAATTGGTAAAGAGACTAAGTAATAAAGGAAATACGACATACCACGGATGTACAACGGTAGCCGTAAAATAGTAAGTGCAAAGGACCAGTAAGGCGCCCCCAAACCAGAATTTCTGACTTCTAATTGCCGGATGCAACGCCACACAAACAGTTGCCAACAAGGTTAAGCCTGGAATCAGCGCACCGTAATCCTTTATGAATTCCCAGGGTTTGGCCCCCTGCCAAAGTGCTATTTTTTCTGCCAAATTATACAGGCCTGCATTGAATTCGAAATTTGAGAACCACAGTTTCAGGGTCTGAGCATAATGTTGCGGGAATTCAGGAAAATACAACGGATAGATACTCAGCGCTAGTACCAGGGCCGTACCCAGGTAAAAAACCGAGCTTTTTTTCCAACCCAACAGACGAAAAAGCAACGGGAGAAAGAGCAGGGGAATGAGTTTAATTCCTATGGATATACCGTAAGGAAGGACAGCAGGCAGCCATTTGCCCGACAGGATCAGATACATGGCGAGAACAAAGAAAAACAGCATCACCCCCTCGAAATGCAAATTTCCCGTGAGTTCCAGAATGACCAGCGGATTCAGGTAATACCAGAAGATCATGTTCGGGGCCCGGTTGATCTTCCTCAGGAGGCGCCGTCCAAAATAGAGGATCCCGAGATCCGCGAGGATAATCATTACCCGCATGGCAATAACCGACCCAAGGAGAGTCTTGCCTCCCAGATAGGCAGCCGCCGCAAAAAAGTACTGGTTTACCGGCGGATAATTGCTGAAATTCCTTGAACTCAGAGCACCCATACCGCTGTGAAGTTCAGCAGCCCCTTCAAAGGGAGGCCCTCCCTGACCCATCCAGGAATCCGGACTCAGGGTATAGGGATTGAATCCTTCCAGTAAGAGTTTGCCGTCCCAGATGAACCTGTAAAAGTCCTGCGAGAGATTGGGCAGGGCTATCAGAAAGATACAGCGCAGCAATATCCCGCTTACTGCAATAAACCTGAGGTTCCATTTTTCAAATTGTATGAGCTTGAAGCTGACCAATTTCACCGTATCCTCCCGCTGCAGATCATACCCAAAAGCCAGGTAGAAAAGGGCGCTCAGTATTAGCATGAGGATGGAAACACGGTGCAGATTCCAGAACGTCAGCAGGGCAGAACTCATGGAGACTGGTTTAGCTCCTGCAATTAAGGGAAAATTTATGTTTAAATGAAGCTGGACACAGATGGCTGGAAAAATTCAAAACCACATCGCCGTTTTTGTAACTTCACATTGACCCGATATCCCTTGTTAACTGAAACTATTTCACATGAAAAAACTTATATTCATTTTTTGCCTTTGTACTCTTTTGAAAGTTTTTCCACAGTCCGAAGGCATTTCTGCCATTGGTTATGTAGTAGAGAATATTAACAGCTCAGTGGAATTCTATACGAATGTAATCGGTATGGAGCCTGCAGGGAGTTTTGATCTTGATTCCGACTGGAGTCGCGATGCAGGGGCAGCCGGCAACAAACCCTTTTCTGTAAAGATGTTCCGACTGGGGTCCGGACCCGAAGCTACGGTTTTGAAGTTGGCCTACTTTAAGCAATCAGCCCCTCGTGTGGCACAAAATGCATTGGATTCTCCGGCGGGGATCAATTATATCACGCTAAAATACCAGAACCTGCACCCGGTTGTCAGAAGGGCTAAAGAAGCGGGTATTCCCATCCTTGGCCATGTGATCCGGGATAGTTACCAGTTGGTTTTTATCCGAGATCCCGATGGGTTGTTCCTGGAGCTTGTAGGGCCTCCAGAGCCCCCGCTAGTGGTGGATTAGGCTTTTGCAGTTACAGACTTGAAAAAGACAAATCCAAAGCCTGCAAACAACATGAAATGAAATGGGAAAAGACCAAAATCATTAAGCGGAATGGCACTGTA
>JARRLI010000230.1:0-7292 GCA_037387145.1 Robiginitalea sp.
GCCCTGAGTTCTTCGACAACGGTTTCAGCCGTTAATTTCATTCCTGAAGGAGGCCCTACCGGGATGTTCCTTTTAAAGTAGTCGATAACGATCAGGGATCCATCCGGTTTGAGGCCCGCGCGAACTTTATTAAAATAGACGCTACGGTTTTCGATGTGGTGGTAGGTGTTTACTATGATCACCTTATCCACTTCTCCCGGGTCGAGCATTGGATCGTCATATGGTATCCTGCGCAGGGACAGCTTTGATTCCGGAATTTCAAGGCTGTCCCGCCTGATCTGTATATATTTCTGAAACCGGTCAGCCACATCGGCGGCGCTTACCGTGGCACCTTTTGCGACCAATTTAAAACTGAAATAACCCGTACCCGAACCGATATCCATTATCGTTTCTCCTGTAATGTCGCCTATATAATTGAGAACCTTCTCCGGCTGCTGATAAGCATCCCGTTCGGCGGATTCAAATCTCCGGGTGAGGGCATCGAAATCCATCTGGTTCATATGGTGATTGGCCTCGTTCGTTTGATTTTTGTGTTCCTGTCCCTGCATGGTTAGCAAGGCAAACATCATAAACTGCAGGCCCAAGATCGACCTTCTTCTTGTTGACTTCATAATTAAGTAGTCTTGTCTAATTGCATATTACTGATTTTATGCAAAGGCAGCCACGTCACAAATTCTAATTGGAACAATAGGGTCAATTCCCTTTTTGGTGTTTGTTATTTGGAATTTGGACTTTCATCAGACTCCTCATATGCTTCCTCCCGGAGCTCAAATTCTTCATCCAGCTCGTCTAGTAATGTAGCAGGTTTTTTGTTGTCCTTTATAAGCGCCCAGGTCATGATCAGACTGGTGCCGATAATGATGAAAAGGAGGATTCCCGGTTCAAACCCGGGAACTTGTGCTTCGGTTGGTATCGCGTAAAATAACAGGATGGTTATAAGCCCCCTGGGTGCGATAAAAAGCTGTGTAAAGATCCCGGATCCCAGAAAAGTCCGCAACAGTGCAAAGCGAATAGCATAGATGGTTGCCAGAATGAGCAGGCTTATCATCAGTACCTCCCAGCTCAAAAGGGAGGACAGTACTATGGTGATGCCAAAGACCACAAAGAAGAATGTCCGCACCACAAATGCAGATTCAAGCGTAATGATATGCAACTCGTGGTAGATCTGTTTGGCGCGCTCCTCCTTCAGGAATTTTTTAAGGGGACCGAAGAAGAAAAGGCGCATATTGGCAATTACAAGGCCGAATACCAGAATAATA
Organism: Robiginitalea sp.; assembly: GCA_037387145.1. Classification (GTDB taxonomy): domain Bacteria; phylum Bacteroidota; class Bacteroidia; order Flavobacteriales; family Flavobacteriaceae; genus Robiginitalea. The sequence continues at coordinate 1,260 of JARRLI010000230.1, forward strand.
ATAAGGGAGGACAGATGTAGTTTTTTGCCGAGTGCATAGAGCAATAAGAGGACAGCCAGCAACAGGAACTGTTTCGCCTGAGACCGGATTTGCTGGAATACCAGGATTAATATATAGCTCGCTATCAGTGCAACTCCCAGGGTAAGAAGGATACTCCCTGCAAACCCTGCTGCCCCGGGGGCCTCAATCGGGTTAAGCTGTGATTCGAGGAAATAGAAGAGCATAATACCCAGGATGTCAGAAAACGTGCTTTCGTACACATGGAATTCTTTTTTGGATTCAGGCAGTCTGCTCACGCTGGGAATAATTATGGCGCTGGAAAGGATGGACAAAGGTGTTGCATAGAGCCATGCCTGAGACATCTCCATTCCGGGAACCAGGTAATACAGGATCCATGCAGCCGCCCAGGCAGAGGCCAGCAATCCGATGCCCGCCACTGCCAGTGCCCTGAGGATAGGCCAGATTTTATCCCTGCGCAATTCAAGCTCCAGGGCTGCCTCCAGTACGATCATGATAAGTCCTACAATTCCGAGAACTTCCAGGGCGGGGAAGAGGTCCGGGAGATCCGAGACAGGCTTCTATAATGAGGTTATAGGAGGAGAAAATTTCCATAGAACTAGGTTGGGATTCCTGATTTAAAGGTACGTGTAAATCTTATTAAACCTCGATTACAGGTCCTTTATTGTATGATTCAGGTTAAATAGAAAATATTCAAAAAAAGATCGTATATTTGCACCACTGAAAGAATAGCAGGATATTCATGAGGGGACCAAACGTCCCCTCTTTTATTGCTGCTAGTTGAAGAGGGAATAGATGCCAGTTCAACGGTTACAACTACGGGTTGACGCCCTATTGGAGGAAGCTCTCGAAAAGCGTCCGGACCTGTTTCCGATCTTGGTAAAGGTCGGTCCCGACTTTTCCATACGGATTTTGCTGGATGGGGATTCAGGGGTAACCCTTGAGGACTGTATGTATGTCAGCCGGGCCATTGAGCATCAACTGGACAGGGAAGAATTTGATTTTTCCCTCGAAGTGAGTTCAGCCGGCGCTACATCTCCGCTGGAGGTGCCTAGACAATTTCGAAAGAACCAGGGCAGAACCCTGGAGGTGAAAACAGCTGAGACAGAATTTAAAGGTACCCTGGAAGAAGTTGGTGAAGATCAAATCACACTGATATGGAAAGCCCGGGAACCCAAGCCGGTTGGCAAAGGAAAACATACGGTCCGAAAGCAGGCAACAATACCTTTTTCGGACATTGAGCAGGCGAAAGTTGTTCTAAAATTTTAACCGCAAAGTAAGAAATGGAAAATCTTGCATTGATCGAATCATTCTCGGAGTTCAAGGACGACAAGTTCATTGACCGGGTAACACTTATGGCAATCCTGGAGGAAGTCTCAGAGGCTCAAAAAATCGAACCTGATTTTGAGATTGGAGAGGATGTTTCTGAGGAAGTAAAACTGAAAGACCTGGGGCGCCGGTCAATCCTTGCCCTTCGTCAGAATCTAATCGCCAAGATCCACGAACACGACAATACCACTATATATAAGCAATTCAAGGATCTTGAAGGGGAAATATATACAGCAGAGGTGCATCACATCAGGCACCGTGCGATTATCCTTCTGGATGATGAGGGGAATGAACTCATCATGCCAAAAGAAAAGCAAATTCCTTCTGACTTCTTTCGCAAGGGGGACAATGTCAGAGGAATTATTGAAAGTGTTGACCTGAAGGGGAACAAACCTCTGATTAACATGTCTAGAACAGCTCCGGTCTTTTTGGAGCAACTCTTTCATCAGGAAATCGAGAAGGCCAAAGTGGCCGTGGACTCCTACGATGACCGCATAGATCCCGTCGGAGCCTGTGTTGGTATGAAAGGTTCCCGTATTCATGGGATTGTCCGTGAACTGGGCAATGAGAATATCGATGTTATCAACTGGACCAACAATCCTCAATTGATGGTAACCCGGGCATTGAGTCCGGCCAGGGTTTCCATGGTTAAGCTCAATGATGAGAATATGACCGCCCAGGTATACCTGAAGCCTGAGGAGGTATCCAAAGCAATTGGCCGGGGCGGGCACAATATCCGATTGGCCGGAAAGCTCACTGGCTACGAGATCGATGTGTTCCGCGAAGGCGTGGAAGAAGATGTTGAACTCACCGAGTTCTCTGATGAGATCGAAGACTGGAGTATTGGAGAATTCAGGAAAATTGGGTTGGACACCGCCAGAAGTGTACTTGAACAGGATGTAGAAGACCTGGTCAAAAGGACCGACCTAGAGGAGGAGACCATCCGGGATGTGATCCGTATCCTCAAAGAAGAATTTGAAGATTAAGCTATATATTAGCAGCAAAAGAGAGTGCGTATTACATGGCAGATAAAGCGACCATAAGGCTTAACAAAGTCCTGAGAGAACTGAATATTTCCCTGGACCGGGCGGTGGATTATCTTACCTCCCAGGGTCATGAGGTGGAAGCCCGCCCCACGACCAAAATCTCCAGTGAGATTTATCAGGTGTTGCTGGAGGAGTTCCAGACGGACAAAAGCAAAAAGGTTGCCTCCAAGGAAGTAGGGGAGGAGAAACGAAAGGAGAAAGAAGCCATTCGTATCCAGCAGGAGCAGGAGTTGGAAGAGAAACGCCTGGCCCGCGAGAAACGCCTTCAGCCGGAAGTGGTAAAGGCAAAAGTGGAATTGTCCGGACCCAAGACAGTAGGCAAAATTGATCTGGATGCCCCCAAGAAGGCGCCTGAACCTGAACCCGTAAAAGAAGAGCCCGCCCCGCCTGTTGTGGAGGAGGTCAAGAAAGAAGAACCGGTTGAGGCAGAGCCCCAAAAGCCTGAAAAGGTTGAAACGGAATACAAGAAACTTTCAGGTCCTAAGATCAAGGACAAGATAGACCTTTCGAAGTTCGATAAGCCCAAGAAAAAAGAAGTAAAAAAGGATGACTCCGCAGATCGCAAGCGCCGCCGCCGCCGAATCGTAAGCAATTCCGATGCCGGAAGGGGTAGAGGTGGTGGTAAGAAAGGTCAGCGGGCTACAACCATGAAGGTGGAGCCTACGGAGGAAGAAGTGCAAAAACAAGTGCGGGAAACCCTGGAAAAGCTGCAGGGCAAGTCCAAAAAAGGCAAAGGGGCAAAATTTCGAAGGGATAAACGCGATCAGCACCGTCAGCAGACCGAAATGGACCTGGCGCAGCAGGAATTGGAAAGCAAAATCCTCAAAGTCACAGAATTTGTTACGGCTCAGGAGGTTGCTACCATGATGAATGTCACCACTACCGACATCATTTCAGCTTGTATGTCTTTGGGAATTATGGTGACCATGAACCAGCGACTGGATGCGGAAACACTGTCCATTGTGGCGGAAGAATTCGGCTATGAGGTTGAATTTGTTACAGCTGATATCGAAGAGGCAATTGAGGAAGAAGTCGATGCCCCGGAAGATTTGAAGCCAAGGGCTCCCATAGTTACGGTTATGGGTCACGTGGATCACGGAAAAACCTCCCTCCTCGATTATATAAGGAAGGAAAATGTCATTGCCGGAGAAAGTGGTGGGATTACCCAGCATATCGGGGCCTATGGTGTTGCTCTTGATAATGGAGAGCGAATTGCCTTCCTGGATACCCCCGGGCACGAAGCCTTTACCGCCATGCGGGCCAGGGGTGCACAAGTTACCGATATCGCGATTATCGTGGTTGCAGCGGATGATGACATCATGCCTCAAACCAAGGAGGCCATCAGCCATGCTCAGGCAGCCGCGGTTCCGATCGTTTTTGCGATCAACAAAATAGACAAGCCAACGGCCAACCCGGATAAGATTAAGGAAGGCCTTGCAGGCATGAACCTCCTGGTAGAGGATTGGGGTGGAAAGATCCAGTCTCAGGATATCTCGGCCAAGACCGGGGAGGGTGTCAAGGAATTACTGGAAAAGGTTTTGCTTGAAGCCGAGTTGCTCGAACTGAAAGCGAATCCGGACAAGCTCGCCTCTGGTACGGTTGTAGAGGCTTATTTGGACAAAGGGCGGGGATATGTATCCACTGTCCTTGTACAGGCAGGAACCCTAAAGATCGGGGATTATGTACTTGCGGGTACATGCAGCGGAAAAGTTAAGGCAATGCAGGATGAGCGCGGCAACAACGTTAAGGAAGCCGGGCCTTCCACCCCTATTTCCATTCTGGGACTGGACGGTGCACCACAGGCCGGGGACCGTTTCAATATCCTGGAAGATGAGCGGGAAGCCAAACAAATAGCCACCAAGCGGAGCCAGTTGTTGCGAGAGCAGTCCGTGCGGACGCAGCGTCATATAACGCTGGATGAGATCGGAAGACGTATTGCCCTGGGCGATTTTCAGGAATTGAATATCATTCTCAAAGGGGATGTGGATGGTTCCGTGGAAGCCCTTTCGGATTCTTTCCAGAAGCTTTCCACAGACGAGATCCAGGTAAATATCATCCACAAGGGAGTTGGGGCCATCACCGAGTCGGACGTATTGCTTGCTTCGGCATCGGATGCAATCATCATAGGATTTAATGTCAGGCCCATGGGCAACGCCCGTGAAGTGGCGGACAAGGAAGAAATCGATATCAGGACCTATTCGATCATCTACGATGCGATCAACGACCTTAAAGATGCTATGGAGGGTATGCTGTCGCCGGAGATCAAAGAGGAGGTTACCGGTAACGCGGAGATCCGTGAGACATTCAAGATTTCCAAAGTCGGTACAATTGCCGGATGTATGGTTACCAGCGGGAAGATTTACCGTAATTCAAATATTCGCCTCATCCGCGATGGGGTGGTCATCTTTACCGGGGTGTTATCCTCCCTGAAGCGATTCAAGGACGACGTCAAGGAAGTGGCCAAAGGCTATGATTGTGGTATGCAAGTCAAGAACTATAACGACATCAAGGAGGGCGACATCGTTGAAGCATTCCAGGAAGTAGCGGTCAGGAAGACCCTTTAGATTCAATATACGAATATAACATTGGGATTGAATTCCGGAAATTCCATAGAAACTTCTTTTCTGAGATCTACAGCCTCGTCATAGGTGCCGAATCCCACCTGTATGGTGTAGTAACCCGTATTGGCTTTGAATTCTTTATAAATATCCAGCAACTGGTCGATTCCGGGATCCTGGTCTATGGATACCTGCCCCTGTTGTGCTTGTACAAAAAGGGAGGAAATAAGGATAAGAATTATGGTTAAAAGGCTTTTGTGCATCCTGGCTTTGTTGGATTTTACCTGCGTCAAAAGTAGTTCATTTGGGGATTTGAGCGCATATTCTGACATTTATTTAGAACAATTATAAATTATAAATTCTGAATCCTTTAGGATTTATAAAATAAAGTCTATGTCGTATTTTTGACCCCGATTTGAGAGAGAGGGATTCCGCGTCATTCCGGATATTTTTAAGGGCGGTATCTCCTTCTTCGAATAGAACCAAATGCCTGAAAAGACAGCGACCAAGACCAACCATGCACATTTCATGCCAGGCCTTGTTTTAATGCTGTCCTGCTCAAGGAAAAATATTGAACAGCGACTCATGAAAAAGGTTTTCAACCGCCATCAGTTATCTACATTTTTTGGTTTTTGTTTAGTAATCACTTTCCTTTTTTCACCATCCCTTATTGCCCAGGAAGAAACTGTTGCCGATCAGGCAGCGGAAACTGAAGCTGTGGCCGGTGAAGAAGGACCCTGTGGTCCCGGGGATCCGGTAAAAGGAAAGCAATTGTTTAACCAAAACTGTGCGGCCTGTCACGCATTGAACCGGAAAATGACGGGTCCGGCACTGGCCAATGTGGCATCCCGCCTTATTGAAGAAGAAGGTCTTGATTGCGAATGGATTTCTTCCTGGATCAAGAACAGCTCCGGGATGATTTCCTCCGGAGACAGCTATTCCAATCGAATTTACGAAGAGTACAATCAGGCGGCCATGACGGCATTTCCAACCCTGTCTGACCAGGACATCAACGATATTCTGGCCTATACGGAAGCCGAACCACCGGCACCCGTGGCAGCTGCGACCGCGGCTGGGGCGGA
>JARRLI010000231.1:0-3181 GCA_037387145.1 Robiginitalea sp.
TTAAATTGGTTTATCTATAAGACAAACGAACACTTTTTGAGCCGCCATAACAAAGATATTGATGAGTTGTTGCAAGCCTCTTTAAATAATGAAAGGCAGGCACAAACGGAGATTTACAATCGCTATTACCACGCTATGTACAATACAGCCGTGCGCATTGTAAAAGATACTGCAACCGCTGAAGATATTATGCAGGAATCCTTTCTGAGCGCCTTCACCAAGCTTGATTCATTCAAAGGTGAAGTAACCTTCGGGGCCTGGTTAAAGCGGATTGTGATAAACAACAGTATCTATCATTACAAAAAGCAGCAAAAGCTGCAGGAAACAACTCTTGAAAGTGTGCTATACAAGGTCGAAGATAACGACGGAGTTGAAGCAGATCAGGGGAGTACAGAACGAATGGCTCAAAAAGTACTGGAAACCATGAAACAGCTTAAAGACAGCTACAGAGTGTCTTTGACCTTACACTTGATAGAAGGATACGATTACGAAGAAATCAGTCAGATTATGAACATCAGCTACGGGAATTGCAGAACTATGATTTCCAGGGCAAAAATGAGTTTAAGAAACAAGCTAATACCCTCTGAGGCATGAAACGAAACGACCCTATAGAATCCCTGTTCGAGGAACTCAGCGGATCCTTTGATGTGGCTTCGCCACCAGAAGGACATCGGGAGCGGTTTTTGAATCGTCTCGACCGCGCAAATCAACAGGGGAATGCAGATGGCGGTACTCCTTGGTGGCGGCACTTGTCCATAGCGGCGTCCATCGCCTTGCTCCTGGCGGCCTCTGTTTTCCTGTTCCGCCCTGAACCGACCCTTGAGAACCAGGTTGCAGAAATCTCTCCTGAAGTATCTGAAACCTCCATGTATTTTGCCGGTTTGGTATCCAGGCAGATAGAAGTCCTCAAGGAAATGAGCAGCCCCGAGACCGAACCCCTGATCGAGGATACGCTGTTGCAGCTGGAAAAACTCGAATCCAATTACCTCAATCTGGAACAGGACCTGATTGAAGGAGGAAACAGTAAAATGATCCTAAGTGCCATGATCCAGAATTTCCAAACCCGGATCGACCTGTTGCAGGATGTAATGGTACGGATCGAAGAAGTCAAACAATTCAAAAACGAAAATCATGAAAACAATGTTATTTAAAAACACAGTACTGGCGCTTATCGCAATGGCGATACGTTCGGTGGGCCTTGCCAACGATTTAAAGGGTAAACACACCAAAGAAAAAACGATCCGCAAGGAATTCAACGTGAATGCGGATGCACTGCTTAAGATCAACAATAGCTATGGCAACCTGGTCCTGAATTCCTGGGATGAAAACCGGGTGGTCATCGAGGTACACATAACCGTTAACGGCAATAATGAAAGCAAAGTTGACAAACGGCTTGAAGAAATTACCGTTGACTTTGACGCTTCAATGGACCAGGTCTCAGCGAAAACCATATTCAATAAAGGTTCCGGGTGGAACTGGAGTGGTAAGAATGTGAATATGCAGATAAATTACAATGTTAAAATGCCCATTAAGAACAGCGTAAACCTAAGCAACGACTACGGGAATATTATCCTGGACCGCGTGGACGGCCATGCCAAGATAAGCTGTGATTACGGACGCCTGGATCTCGGTGAATTAAGGGGGCGCAACAACCAGTTGAATTTTGATTACACCTCCAAATCCAAAATCGGGTATATGAACAGCGGTGAAATCCGTGCAGATTATTCCGGTTTCACCATTGAGAAAACCGGGGACCTTATACTGCGGGCAGATTATACAAACGCTGTGGTGAACGAAATGAATAACCTGGATTACAATTGCGATTACGGGGGGTTGGAAATAGGGCAGGTCAATAATGTGCTTGGACGCGGAGATTATATCAACGCAAAGCTGGGAACCGTACACGGCAGTGTAGATATACAAGCCGATTACGGCGGGATCCACATTGAGCAAATGGCCTCTGATGCCGGTGACATAACGATTTCCACAGACTACACGGGGATCAAAATCGGATACGATCCCGGATATGCCTTTGACTTTGAGATTTCAACCTCATATGCAGGTGTTAAAGGAAAAGAAGACCTGGAAATAAATGTCAGCAGGGAAAAATCCAACCAGCGATACTATAGTGGATATCACGGGAGCGCCAACAGCGGAAATACCCTGAGCATCAAAAGTGATTACGGAAACATCAGCCTAACGAAAAACTAAAATCAATCTTATAAACCTAATCTCATGAAAAAAATAGTACTCTTCACCATAAGCATGTTGACGGTCCTGTCTGTCTCTGCCCAATGGGGCAAACGCATCAAGGGAAATGGAAACACCGTGACTGAAGAACGGAGCGTTGGGGATTACGATGGCGTGTCCGTTTCCGGCTGGTTCGATGTAGAGCTGGTTAGTGGAAACGAGGGTAACCTTACCCTGATGGGGGAGGAAAACCTTTTGGAACATCTGGAAACCAAGGTAAAGAATGGTAAACTGGTTATTAAGCCCGAATCCGGATACAACCTGCAGCCTTCTTCCTGGAAGGGTAAGGGAATCCTGATAACCATACCGGTGGAAAACATCAATTCGGTAATGCTTTCAGGCTCGGGGGATATCGTAGGTAAAACCACCCTGCAGTCCGATGTCTTTGAAGTGGTTATGTCTGGTTCCGGGGATATTACGCTGGAAATCGAAGCAGACGCAGTGGATACTACGCTTTCAGGTTCCGGAGATATTAAATTAACTGGCAACGCCGGAAGCTTTACCGTAAAAGTTTCAGGTTCCGGGGATGTACACGCCTTCGAGCTGGAAGCACGCGATGTGGATGCGACAGTCTCCGGTTCGGCGGATATTCAAGTTACGGCCATTGAAAGCCTGAAAGGCCGCGTGTCTGGTTCCGGGGACATCACCTACAAGGGGGATCCACCGAAGGTCGACACAAAATCTTCGGGATCCGGAGACATAGAGCGAGGATAATATATTGAGCGAGAATACTCTAATGAACCCCGGAGGTAACATCACATTACTTCCTGGGTTCTTTTTTTCTGGGCACCCGCATCAGCAGAAGGATACCTCCGAGGAAAAATACTCCCAAAAAAATGGTTGCATTGCGCATACTTCCCGTAAACTGCGCCACCATTCCATAGAGGAAGGTCCCAATCACAATACCTATCTTTTCGGCCACATCATAAAA